>SHNG01000135.1 GCA_004295005.1 Gammaproteobacteria bacterium | reverse complement strand
CCCAGGCCTCCGCCCTGCGCCTCCTCGAGCACGGCAAACTTGTCCAGATAGGGAAGTCCATCGCCATCCACAAGAATCAAGGCGGCACGGTAGTTCTCACTGACATAGGCCAGGCGAAGCCGTGTGCGCTCAAAATAATCGGACGCCAAGCTTCGCGAGAAACTTGACTCGATCAGGCTACGCAAGCGTGGCAGGTCAAGCTGCTGCCAGTCATCAACACGCATCACCCTCTCTCCGCGTCGTACCAGGGTTCCCGAACCCTTGTGGGTGAACAGTTCCTTGGCCAGCTCCGCAGGCCGGGTGATGGAAACCGATGAGGCCAGCGGCAGCACATCGAGCAACTGCTTGATCTGTTCGATTTTCAGACGCATACCCGAGTGCAACCAGGGCTGGCTGCTCAGGTATTCGTACTCGCTGGACAGGTTGATCGAGTCGATGACCCGCCCGTCACCATCCAGCAATCCGCCGGTGCCGGTGAGGAAGATGATCTTGTAGGGCTGCACCACCTTGACCAGCTCGTTGGCGGCGAAATCGGCATTGATGTTGAGGATCTGGCCACTCGCCGTTTCCCCCAGGCTCGCGATCACCGGAATGGAACCGATCTGCAGGCTGGCGTCGACGGAAGCGAGGTTGGTGGAAGTCACCTGACCGACCAGACCCAGCGCCTGTTGATCGACATACTCGGCTTCAAACACACCGGAGGTGATCGACGTGGCCAGGGTTCCGGCAGCCTGCAGGGCTTCCACCAGCTTCAGGTTCTGCATCTGCAGCACACGTCGCACGATGGCCAGTGCAGACGGACTGGTTACGCGCAGACCGTTCACGGTTTCCTTGACGATGCCGGCCGCGGCCAGCTCCTCATCCAGTTGCGGCCCGGCGCCATGCAGCACGATTGGCGTCAGTCCGACTTCCTGCAGGAAGGCCAGCGAAGATACCAGCGCATCGAGGTCATCCCGCAACACCGCACCGCCAACCTTGACCACGGCAAAGCGTTTGGCGTCGAGCTGCGAGAAGCGCTTGAGGTACTGGTTGATTTCCTTCGCGCTGGCCATGTTGGACAACAGGCGCACGATGGTCTGCCTAGTCTGGCGGGTTGCGCTATTCATGGATGATCCGATGCACGGCCTCTGCGTAGGTTTTCAGTTGTGAAAGGGCAACCCATTCATCCGCCGAATGGGCCTGGGCAATGTCGCCGGGGCCGTAAACCATCGCGCAATAGCCCGCCTGCGAGAAAAGCGAGGCTTCGGTCCAGAAATCCACCGCATTGCCGATGGGTAGATGCAGCGCATCGGCCAGATCCCGTGCCGCAAGCCGACGCGCCTCGGCACCGGCCATATCACCGGCCGGCAGGCTGGGGCCCCGAAAAGTTTCGGTGAAGTCAGCAGCCGGTGGCTCGCCCAGCGAACGGAATCGGGCCAGAAGGTCATCGACGTTGCTGGATGGCAGTGGCCGGAAACCAAAGCGCAATTCCGTTTCGGGGGCAATGACATTGGCCTTGATGCCGCCTTCAATGCGGCCGATGTTGAAGCGCAGGCCCGTCAAACCACCAAAGCGCTGATGTGCACATTGATCCACGTATTCAAGCGCACGATTTCCCCAGCGCACGGCCTGGTGCACGGCGCTGTCTGCGGCTGCCTGTTGCGCGGATGCGTGACCAGCCTGCCCTGCAAATTGCATCCTCACCGAACAGATGCCGCGATGCGCAAGCACGGCTTCTGCCCGAGTCGGCTCAGCGACCAGAACGGCATCGAAGGCCAGACCCCGCGCCAGAAACGCGTCGATGCAGCGCGCATCGTTGGCTTCCTCGTCCGAGCTGAACAGGTATGCCGCATCACCGTTGCCGGCATTGGCCACCGTCAGCAAGGCTGCCGCCGCGCCCTTGATGTCGCAGGCCCCAAGTCCGATGGCGCAATCTTCCGTCACTCGCAATTCGAATGGACTGGCACTCCAATGCGGCGAATCCGGCACCGTGTCCACATGTACATTGAACAGATACTTCGGATTGCCACGTCGGGCATACAAGCTGACCGCACCAGCACCATGATCGACCAGATCAAGTTCAAAACCGGGCAGGTTGGCCGCGAGGTAGGCAAAGATGCCGCCCGTGTCGATTGCGCGCGGCGGATTGCGCGTATCGAATGCCACCAGCCCACGCAAATGCTCAAGCGTCGCCTGCAACAATTCGCTCACTGCGCCCGCTCCCGATTGACTTGTGCCCACAGCGTCGAACTCATGCCGTAGAGCCGGATGAATCCTTCCGCCTCCTGCACGCCCCAGTCGGCGGACTGCGCATAGGTCGCCCCTTTCGCATTGAGAATGTGTGCCGATTGCACGGCCGTTGCGTACACGCTTCCTCCGTGCGTTTCCAGGGTGACCACGCCATTGACCTGGCTCTGGCTGGCAGCGAGGAAGGCTTCAAGATCCCGCTTCAATGGATCATGGAAGAAGCCTTCGTAGACCAGCTCGACCCATCGCCTGGCGACCAAGGGCTTGAAGCGATTCTGTGCCTTGGTCAGTACGGCCTCCTCCAGTGCACGATGGGCGGTCAACAGCGCGCAAAGGCCCGGTGCCTCGAACACGATGCGTCCCTTGAGACCAATGGTGGTGTCGCCGGTGTAGATGCCGCGACCCACGCCATAGGCGGCAAACAAGGCGTTGAGGCGTGCCAGCAGGACATGGCCCGACACGGCTTCGCCGTTGAGTGTCCTGGCTTCCCCCTGCTCGAATCCGATGGTCACCGCAAGTTTCGACGCCGGCCACTCGGCACGCGGAGCGCACCAGCCGCGCGCACCCTCGCCCGGTTCCTGCCAACGATCGATCTCGCCGCCGGACATGGTGAGACCCAGCAAATTCTCGTTGATGGTGTAGGCCTTCTGCTTGCTCCTCACCCCGTAGCCGCGCGCTTCGAGATAGCGCTGTTCGTAGGCGCGAACTTCCGCATGTTCCTTCTGGATCTCGCGGATCGGCGCGATGATTTCGTAGTCGCCCAGCGCCTTGACCGCAAGATCGAAGCGAACCTGGTCGTTGCCCATGCCCGTGCAACCGTGGGCAATGGTGCGGGTTCCGATTTCAGCGGCGCGCTTCAAGGCCGCTTCCACGATCAGGTAGCGATCAGACACCAGCAAGGGATATTGGCCTTGATAACCCTCACCTGCCCATACGAAGGGCTTGACGAATTCGCTCCAGATGGCAGGGCCGCCATCGACGGTGCGGTGGCTGGCCACGCCGAGTTCAATGGCGCGCTGCTCAATGTACGCACGCTCGGCCTCGTCCACACCCCCGGTGTCGGCAAACACCGTATGCACGTCATATCCACGTTCCTTGAGATACGGCACGCAAAAACTGGTGTCGAGGCCACCGGAAAACGCAAGCACAACCGAGCCGGGATTCGGGATTGGGGATTCGGGATTCGAAGTGGCCTTGGCCATGTGGTTCGCCTGTTAGATTGAGGTTTGCGTCAGTTGAGTTGCTTGTCGGGAGTCGGTTCTTTGCTTGAAACGAATCCCCAATCCCGATTTTCTAATCCCGGCCGCGCATCAGCGCGGCCATGATGGCCTTCTGCACATGCAGTCGGTTTTCAGCCTCGTCGATGGCGATGCAGGCGGCGGAATCCATAACCGCATCGGTGGCCTTCACGTTGCGGCGCAATGGCAGGCAATGGCTGAACACCGCGTTGTTGGTCAGCGCCATCTTGGCTTCGTCCACGACGAAGTGCTTGTGTGCATCGCGAAGGGGTTTTTCCTGATCCCAGCGGCCAAAGTAGGGAATGGCACCCCAGCTCTTTGCGTACACCACGTCGGCATTGCGATACGCGCTCTGCGGATCGTGGCTGATCGTCAGGCTGCCGCCGCTCTCTGCCACGTTCTGCCGGGCAAATTCCATGTAGCGCGAATCGAGCAGGTATTCCTCACTCGGGCAGAGCAGGGTTACGTCCATGCCGTAGCGGGTGGCAATCTGCAGCGCGGAATTGGCAACCGCGGTGTTCAAGGGTTTGGGGTGGTAGGTCCAGGTCAGCACGTACTTGCGCCCCTTGAGCTCCGCACCCTTGTGCTGCTGCAGGGCCATGATGTGGGCGAGTTCCTGGCAGGGATGGGTAATCGTCTCCATGTTGATCACCGGCACCGGCGAATGGGCGGCAAATGCGCGCAGTACGCGGTCCTCGCGATCCACCGACCAATCCTGGAACTTGGGAAACGCGCGCACGCCAATCAAGTCCACATAGCGCCCGAGTACACGTGCCACTTCGGCAATATGCTCCTCGGCTTCACCATCCATCACCTTGCCCAGCTCGAACTCGATGGGCCAGGCATCCTTGCCTGGAGCAAGCACGATGGCCTTGCCGCCAAGCTGATGTGCACCCAACTCGAAACTGGTGCGCGTGCGCATGGAGGGGTTGAAGAACATCAGGGCAATGGACCTGCCCCGCAACTGATCGCCGAACCTGGATTGCTTGAACCGATGCGCCTGTTCGAGCAGCCCGTCCAATTCGCTGCGGCTGAAGTCCTGGGTGTTCAGAAAGTGCCTGATATTCATGTCTTCCTCTATGTAAATAGCCTGCAGTAGCTCCTGCCTCGTCCCCCTCTGCCGCTGGCGGGAGAGGGCTGGGGTGAGGGTGGTGCTTCCCATCCATGCCCAACAACTGCAATTGCTCCTGCCTCGCCCCCTCTCCCGCTGGCGTACCCAGAGGGCATGAAGGAAAGGGCTGGGGTGAGGGTGGTGCGTCCCATCCATGCCCAACAACTGCAATTGCTCCTGCCTCGTCCCCCTCTCCCGCTGGCGTACCCAGAGGGCATGAAGGAAAGGGCTGGGGTGAGGGTGGTGCGTCCCATCCATGCCCAACAACTGCAATTGCTCCTGCCTCGTCCCCCTCTCCCGCTGGCGGGAGAGGGTTGGGGTGAGGGTGGTGCGTCCCATCCGTGGCAATCGCCGGTAATTGCTCCTGCATTACCGGCATACATGCCATCCATGGCAATAAAAAACCCGGCACGGGGGCCGGGTTTGTCTTGAATGCAAAAAACGCGCGCTGACTACCCGGAGTGAGTCATCTCCAGCGGTCGGCGCGCACGCGAAGTCATGCCTGCCGCGAGGCGGGCACTGGTGATGACTTCGGCTTGAATGAAGGAAAGATTCATGGCGTGGGCGACATTAACGGCAAACTTGCCGCAACGCAACAGGATTGTTCCGGACGGATGGCCAAATGCTACGCACACATTGACCATACGATTATTCGGCTGGCGAAACGCTCACCCGCACACGCATGCGTTCGCCCGGGTCGTAGTCCAGATGCGACATGAACACATCGCCCCGATACCGGTACTGCACGTCATAACCGGCAATCCGTCGCTCGTTGTAAGGTTCGTACACGGTGCGGCAACGCGTCTGCGGCTCGGAGTAGTAATAGTCATCGCGCCGCGCGGAATCGTTGCCGATTGCGCCGCCAATCACGGCTCCGGCAATCGTGGCGGCCTTGCGGCCATCACCCTTGCCAACCTGGTTGCCCAATGCGCCGCCAATGATCGCGCCAATCACCGTGCCGGCACCATTGTTGCCACGGGAATCGCGACGTTCTACTTCGGTGTCGTAGCACTCTTCGCGGGACCGGCTTGATTGCACCTCCTCGTATACCGGATCAACACTCAACACATCGGCCCAGTCCATGCGCACGTTGTCGGAATCGCGCTGGTCCCAGCCACGATCCTGGGCGGTTGCGCCGGCGGTCGCAAAACCCGATGCGACGAGTACGGCGAGCATGCAAGTCTTGAACATCCACAGTCTCCAATCGGGTTGACGGGTCTTCCCGGGTTTTTTTCCGCCCGGGGCCCGGCTTCGTGGGAAAATTACAACACAGCGATACTGAATGCCGACCCAAGCAATCCGGCGCGAAGGCGATTACTCACCGCGGCTTGCTATCATCGCCGACCCAAGCTTTTTCCTGCCCGTGCGACCCATGAACCTTCGACTGCACAACTCCCTGACTCGCCGTCTTGAGGACTTCGTTCCGCAGAACCCGCAGCGGGTGACCATGTATGTGTGCGGACCGACGGTCTACAACTACATCCACGTCGGCAATGCCAGGCCAGCGGTGGTTTTCGGCCTGCTTGCCAGACTGTTGCGCAGACGCTACAGCGGAGTCGTTTACGCGCGGAACATCACCGATGTCGATGACAAGATCAACGCCGCCGCGAAGGAAGCCGGAACCGGGATCGAGGCCATCACCACACGGTTTGCGCGGGCCTATCACGAGGACATGGCCCGCCTGGGCGTGGATGTTCCGGACATTGTTCCGCATGCGACCGAGCACATCACCGAGATCATCGAAATGTGCGAATCCCTGATTGCCAGCGGCCATGCCTACGCCGCCGAGGGTCATGTGCTCTTCGAGATTGCCACCTTCCCGCAGTACGGGCAGCTTTCGGGTCGCTCGGCCGAGGACATGCTGGCCGGAGCCCGGGTGGAGGTCGCGCCGTACAAGCGCAGCCCTGGGGATTTCGTGCTGTGGAAGCCCTCTTCCGACGACCTTCCCGGCTGGGACAGTCCCTGGGGCCGCGGTCGCCCAGGCTGGCATATCGAATGCTCGGCAATGGCAGCGACCCACTTGGGCGAAACGATCGACATCCATGCCGGCGGCAACGACCTGATGTTTCCGCATCATGAGAACGAGGTTGCCCAGAGCACCTGCGCCCATGGCGGCAAGCTGTTTGCCCGCTATTGGTTGCACAACGGCATGTTGACCTTTGCCGGGCGCAAGATGTCCAAGTCGCTCGGCAACGTGATGATCCTGCACGAGCTGCTTGAGCGTTATCCGGCCGAGGTTTTGCGCTTCCTGTTGCTGCGCGCCCATTACCGGCAGCCGCTGGAATGGTCGGAAGACACCCTCGCCCAGGCGCGCGCGACGCTTGATGGCTGGTACCGCGTCCTGCTTGATCATGCGGATGTCCCGGTCGAGGGCGACGAACTGCAGGTGCCGGAGGAAATCGAGCAGGCCCTGTGTGATGACCTCAACACGCCGGCCGCGTTTGCCGTGCTCTCCGGATTGGCTGACCAGCTGCGTCAGGCCGCAGATTCGCAGGCACGCCGCCAGCGCAAGGCCGCCTTGCTTGGCGCCGGTCAACTGCTCGGTCTGCTGCAAGACAACCCGGAACATTGGTTCCAGCAGACGTACAGTTCGGAAATCGATCCGGACTGGGTCGACGATTTGCTCGCCCAGCGCGTTGCCGCGCGTGCCGCGCGCGATTTTGCGCGTGCGGACGAGATCCGCAAGAGGCTTTCCGAACGTGGCATCGTCATCGAGGACGGAGCCTCAGGAACGCGTTGGAGGGTTGAAGCCGCGAACGCCGTGGTTCCCTGAGTCTGCAACCGCGACGGTGTCGACCGGGCAACGCGTCGCCGGGTCGATATGGCACGCCATCCATACTTCAAACGCGATCCGAATTGCATGAACCCATCTTCAAGTCCAACCGTGGTCGAGCCGCAGGAAGCCAGCGCAGCGTTGGCACAGGCCGCCATTGCCGACGAGTTCGGTTGCTTCAGCGACTGGACCGAACGCTACCAGTATCTGATCGACCTTGGCCGCAAGCTGCCCGAGTTTCCCGAAGCATTGCGTAGCGAGGAAACCAGGGTCCATGGCTGTCAATCGCAGGTTTGGCTGGCAGCATCGGGAGACGCCGGACGCGTCGAATTGCGCGCCATCAGCGATTCCTCGATCGTTTCCGGGCTCATTGCCCTGCTGCTGCGCGTCTATTCCGGGCGGTCGGCGGCGGAGATCCTCGAAACGCAACCCACCTTTATCGAGGCCATCGGCTTGTCCAAACATTTGTCGCCCACGCGCTCCAATGGGCTCGCGGCCATGCTGGCCACGATCCGCCGCCATGCAGCCGGCCTAGCCGGCTGATTCGAAGCGACGAGCTCCTCTTTCAGGCGCTGGCGCGAAGATCCCCGCGTTTGCGCACGATCAACATGGCCAACTCCAGAGACTGCTCGTAATTGAGGCGCGGATCCACCGAACTGCGATAGGCGCGGCTGAGGTCTTCTTCAGTCAGGTCGCGCGCGCCACCAAGACATTCGGTGACGTTTTCACCGGTCAACTCCAGGTGCACACCGCCGAGGCGGGTTCCTTCCGCCGCATGGATATCGAATGCCTGGTCCAGTTCATCACGGATACTCTCGAAACGGCGAGTCTTGACTCCGCTGTCCAAGGCTTCCGTGTTGCCATGCATTGGATCGCAGCACCAGAGCACCTTGCGGCCCGCATTCCTGACCGCGGCCAGCAACGGCGGCAGCGCCTTGCCAACCTGTTTGGCACCCATGCGATGGATCAACGTCAGCCTGCCTGCTTCATTGTCCGGATCGAGTACGTCGATCAGCTGCAGCAATTGGTCGGGCTTGGTCGAGGTGCCGACCTTGACGCCAATGGGATTGCGAATGCCCCGGCAATATTCAACGTGAGCCCCGTCGATGGCCGCGGTACGCATGCCGATCCACGGAAAATGCGTGGACAAATTGAACCATCCCCAGTGACGCGGAACCTGGCGGGTCTGTGCCTCCTCGTAGTGCAACAGCAAGGCTTCATGCGAGGTGTGAAAATCCACGCGCTGGAAATCGGCCACCGACCTTCCGACCAGGGTTTCCATGAATCGCAGCGAATTGCCGATGGATTCGACCATCTGCCGGTACTCGTTCTGCAACGGTGAGTGCTCGACCCAGGCCAGGTCCCAGTATTCGGGATGATGCAGGTCCGCGAATCCACCATCGATCAATGACCTGACGAAATTCATGGTCATCGCGGAACTGGCATGCGCGAGCAACAGGCGCTGCGGATCCGCACGCCGTGAGACCACGTCGAAAGCCGGCGCGTTGACAATGTCGCCGCGATAGCACGGCAAGGTCACGCCGTTGCGGGTTTCCGTATCTGCCGAACGCGGCTTTGCGTACTGGCCGGCAAAACGACCCACACGCACGATGGGCAGCTTGAGGCCGTGGGTCAGCACCAGGCTCATCTGCAGAATCACCTTCAAGCGATTTGAAATCAGCGGAGAGGTGCAATCGTCAAAGCTTTCCGCACAGTCGCCGCCTTGCAGCAGGAATCGGCGTCCTTCGGCGGCATCCGCCAGCATGCCGCGCAGGGCAAGGATTTCCCAAGAAGTGACCAGGGGTGGAAGCTCACGCAACTTGTGCAGTGCGGATTCCAGCTCCTGCGGATCCGCATAGGATGGTTGCTGCACGGCGGTGCGTGCTCGCCATGAGGTTGGCGACCAGTTTTCCGGATTGCGAACCGGAGCGACTCTCGATTCCCGCTTCATCGGATCATGCCCATGCTGCACTGCGGCATTCATCATGCCACAGCTGGACCGCAGTTTTCATGTCCAGGCGCAGAATCAGCTTCGACGGAACCCTGTCCAGAGCGAGGCGGCGAAAAGGGCGACGAAACCAGCCAAAACCCAGGCCGGCATGGAGAACCCGAGGAAGGTCCAGTCAATGACCCCGCAATCCTGGTCGCGAATGAAAATGGTCTTCAGGAACTTGAGGGCGTCGTAGTTTTCGAGCGCATATTCAAATGAAGGAGCACATCCGTCCAGTTCCTCGGGTGACAGCGATTGGAGGTACACATGCCGCGCGGCGATATAGGCACCGCCTAAGCACGCCAACGCGCAGAGCACACCGTAGATCCGCCTGCCGAATGCTGCGGGTCCATGCAGGAATGCCAGCAGTGCCAAAATCCCCACCAGGCAAACGAATACCCGCTGCACCATGCACAGCATGCACGGCTGGTAGCCCTGAACATGCTCGGCGAAAAGCGCATAGCCCATCATCAAGGCCGCGATGATGAAGATTCCCAGAAACGCCTTTCGTGGCGAGACCAAACCCATGTTCATGAACCCACTCCAGTCAGATGCTTGAGGTCAGACAAGGACCGCATTCCGATGACAACGGTTCCCGGCTCCGCAAATGCATGCCCGGTGCCGGTGCCGTCCGGTGTTTCTGGGCAACAAAAAGCCCCGACTGGCGGGGCTTCTTGAAGCGAATCGGGCTGCATGTCACTCGGAGGCGGCTTCGCCTGCGGTCTGCGGACGATCCAGCAATTCGACATAGGCCATCGGCGCATTGTCGCCAACCCGGAAACCACACTTGAGGATACGCAGGTACCCGCCCTTGCGCTCACGGAAGCGTGGACCCAGCTCAACGAAAAGCTTGCCAACGGCCTGCTTGTCGCGAAGACGCGCAAATGCAAGGCGGCGATTGGCAACACCGTCGGTCTTGGCCAAGGTGATCAGCGGCTCGGCAATGCGACGCAATTCCTTTGCCTTGGGCAAGGTGGTGCGGATCAACTCGTGCTTGAACAACGAAGCGGCCATGTTCTTGAACATCGCTTCACGATGACTGCTGGTGCGATTCAGTTTGCGACCGGATTTCTGGTGACGCATGGTGAATACCTCAATGTCTGTTGTTATGAGAGGCCGGCTCCTGAGTCCGGCAACCCGCGGTTACCCGCTTTTTGTTTTTGCGATCATCCTTGATCTCTGCAGTCAGAAGGACTCGGCGGATTTCAATCCGCCAGCTTCTGCCTTCATCAACAGCGGCAATCCATGGCCGCACTCTTCTTACAAGCTCGACTCTATGTGGCCGCGATCACGAACTCCAAACATCCATGGTTTGCTCCTCTCACAGTACCCCAAGGTTCAGGGCTCTTGTGAAAAGTGCGGCCAGGGATGGCCGCTTTTGATGTTCGACCAGAGCGCAAGGCGGGCGCTGGTCGGCATCCAAATCAAACAGCGATCATGGATGATCGCACTAACCAAGTTGCATGCCGTGCGCGATGCCCGGAGGCGGCCACGACTCGAGCTTCATGCCCAGGGAAAGACCGCGCTGGGCCAACACGTCCTTGATCTCGGTCAGCGACTTCTTGCCGAGATTCGGTGTCTTCAACAGCTCGACTTCCGTCTTCTGCACCAGGTCGCCGATGTAGTAGATGCTTTCGGCCTTGAGGCAATTGGCGGAGCGAACCGTGAGTTCCAGATCGTCGATGGGACGCAGCAGGACGGGATCCACGCCGCTCTTGTCGGACTTGGCATCGCTGCTTTCGCGGCGGGTGAAATCGCCGAAGATCGAGATCTGGTCCTGCAGGATCTCTGCCGCCTTGCGCACGGCTTCCTCTGCGTCGATCGCACCATTGGTGTCGATCTCAAGAACCAGCTTGTCGAGGTCGGTACGCTGCTCCAGGCGTGCGCTGTCGACCTGATAGGCCACGCGACGCACCGGGCAGAATGAGGCATCGAGTTGCAGGCGACCGATCGGACGTGCTTCCTCGTCCGGCAGCTGACGCGAAACCGCAGGCTGGTAGCCAACGCCGCGCACAACCTTGAGGCGCATGTTCAACGACACGTCCTTGGTCAGGTTGCAGATCACGTGGTCGGGATTGATGATCTCGACAGAATGATCAACCTTGATGTCACCGGCCGTGACGACGCCCTTGCCCTTCTTGCTGAGGGTCAATGTCGTCTCGTCGTGGCCATGCATGCGGATCGCGACGTCCTTGATGTTGAGCAGGACTTCGATGACGTCCTCCTGCAGGCCTTCAAGGGTGGTGTACTCGTGCAGCACATTGTCGATCTCGACTTCGACCACGGCGCAGCCGGGGATCGAAGACAGCAGAACACGACGCAGCGCGTTGCCAAGGGTATGGCCAAAGCCGCGTTCCAGGGGCTCAACGACGACTTTCGCGTGGTTGAAACCGATACGCTCGACTTGAATGCCGCGTGGACGCAGCACATTGGTGGATCCTGCCATGAACAGGGACTCCGAAAGTTGCAGTGAATTATTTCGAGTAGAGCTCGATGATCAAGCTCTCGTTGATGTCCGACGGCAGGTCGGAGCGCTCAGGCATCGACTTGAATACGCCGCTGAACTTCTTGGCGTCCACTTCGAGCCATGTCGGAACCAGATCCATTTCCTGCGAAACGGTGACCGATTCCTGCACGCGCAGCTGGCTGCGGGCGCCTTCGGTGAGCGAGATCTCGTCACCAGGGCGAACCTGGTAAGACGGCAAGTTGACGCGCTTGCCATTGACGGAAACAGCACGATGCGCGACAAGCTGCCGGGCCTGGGCGCGGGTCACCGCGAAGCCCATGCGAAACACCACATTGTCGAGACGGGATTCAAGCTGGCGCAGCAGGTTTTCACCCGCGTTGCCCTTCAGCGTCGAAGCCTTCACGTAGTACTTGTGGAACTGGCGCTCAAGCAAACCGTAGATGCGTTTGACCTTCTGCTTCTCACGCAGCTGAACACCGTAATCAGACAGGCGCCCCTTGCGGGCCGCGCCGTGCTGACCGGGCTTTTGCTCCAGCTTGCACTTGGAATCAATTGCGCGCGCCGGGCTCTTCAGGCTCAAGTCGGCGCCTTCACGACGCGCCAGCTTGCAGGTTGGACCGATATATCTCGCCATGATTAGACCCTGCGCTTCTTTGGAGGACGGCATCCGTTGTGCGGGATCGGCGTCACATCAATGATGTTGGTGACCTTGAAACCCACGTTGTTCAGGGAGCGCACCGCCGATTCGCGGCCGGGACCCGGACCCTTGATGCGGACTTCGATGGTCTTGACTCCGTACTCCGCTGCAGCTCGCGCGGCCTTTTCGGATGCGACCTGTGCGGCAAACGGCGTGGATTTGCGCGAACCACGGAAACCGGCTCCGCCCGCGGTTGCCCACGAAAGAGCATTTCCCTGGCGATCGGTGATGGTGACCACCGTGTTGTTGAAGGACGCCTGCACATGGCAGATGGCGTCTGTCACAACACGCTTGACTTTCTTTTTCGGCTTGGCGACCGGTTTGTTCATGATTCGGTTCCGGGCAGATTATTTCTTGATCGCGCGACGCGGGCCCTTGCGGGTACGTGCGTTTGTGCGGGTACGCTGGCCGCGCATCGGCAGGCCGCGCCTGTGGCGGAGACCGCGATAGCAGCCGAGGTCGATGAGGCGCTTGATGGCAATGCCGACCTCACGACGAAGATCACCCTCGACCGTGTACTTCGCAACCTCATGGCGAATCTTTTCCACTTCCGCCTCGGTCAGGTCCTTGATCCGGGTTGACGGAACAACGCCTGCATCCAGACAGACCTTCCTCGACCGCGAGCGGCCGATTCCATAAATGCTTTGCAGAGCGATGGAAGCGTGCTTCTGAACCGGCAGATTGACACCCGCGATGCGCGCCATGTTTGACTGTCTCCAAGTAACTAAATGCGCAGTGAACTTCGTATTCTATCCGCAGGCGAGGCAAACTGGAACCCCTCGCCGACTGGTCGGCAGGCCAGTCGATGGCTGCCGATCTGATTGTTTTGCTTGCCTCAGCGACCCCTGAGGTTGGCCTTCTTCAGCAGGCTCTCGTACTGGTGGGACACCAGATGCGCCTGGATCTGGGCCGTGAAGTCCATGACCACCACAACCACGATCAGGAGCGAGGTTCCCCCAAAGTAGAACGGCACATGCCACGCGTTTCGCAGCAGGTCCGGGACCAGGCAAACCGCAACCAGATAAAGGGCGCCGATTCCCGTCAAGCGGGTCATGACGCCATCGATATACTCGGCCGTGGCTTTGCCGGGCCGGATGCCAGGAATCAGCGCCCCGGAGCGCTTCAGGTTGTCAGCGGTTTCCTGGGAGTTGAATACGAGCGCCGTGTAGAAGAACGCAAAAATGACGATCATTGCTGCATAAATGACCATATGAAGCGGCTCTCCCGGCCCCAATGCGGCGGTCAGGGTCTGCAACCAGCGGATCTCGCTGGAATTGTTGAACCAGGCAGCGGCCGTGGCCGGAAACATGATCAGGCTCGATGCAAAGATCGGTGGGATCACGCCCGACATGTTGATCTTGAGCGGCAAATGCGAGCTCTGGTTCATGTAGGCGCGACCGGCCCCACCCTGCTTGCGAGCGTAGTTGACGGTAATCCGGCGCTGACCGCGCTCCATGAATACGACGAATGCCGTAACCACCAACACCGTCGCCAGCACCATGATCAACTTGAGCCAGGTCAACTCGCCGCTGTTTGCCATGCCGAGCGTGTGCACGATGGCCGTTGGCAGGCCGGCAACGATTCCGGCGAAGATGATCAGGGAGATGCCGTTGCCAATGCCGCGCTCGGTGATCTGCTCACCCAGCCACATGAGGAAAAGCGTTCCAGCGGTCAAGCCCACCACCGTGCCGAACACGAAACTTGCACCGGGCGCATAGACGACGCCAGGCTGGGTCTGCAACATCGAGGCCACGCCGAATGACTGGAATGCCGCCAGGCCCACCGTACCCCATCGCGTGTAGTTGGTCAGGGTGCGACGACCGGACTCGCCTTCCTTCTTCAGCGCCTGCCAGGCCGGGACGACCGAACTGAACATCTGCACGACAATGGATGCCGAGATGTACGGTATGACGCCAAGCGCAAACAGCGAGAATCGGCTCAGCGCACCGCCCGAGAACATGTTGAACATGTCGATCAGGCCACCGCTGTTCGAAATCAGTCTCGCCATGGCTTCCGGGTTGACGCCCGGAACCGGAATGAAACTGCCAAGCCGGAACACGATCAATGCTCCGATCACGAACAACAGGCGCTGCTTCAACTCGGTCAGTTTACCGAGCGATGCCAATCCGTTGGATTTCGATGCTGCCACCGATTACTCCACGCTGCCGCCGGCAGCCTCGATTGCAGTACGCGCGCCGGCAGTGACCGCTACGCCACGCAGCTTGACTGCACGAGTCAGCTCGCCCTTCTTGACCACTTTTGCGCGAGCGGCACCGGTAGTGATGAGCCCCGCCGCCTTGAGTGCCTCGAAATCAACGACATCCGCCTTCAGCTGTTCCAGTTGATAGAGCAGGACTTCGCAGACATCCCGGGCCATCTTCGAGCGGAAGCCAACCTTGGGCAAACGGCGCTGCAGCGGCATCTGGCCGCCTTCGAAGCCGGCCTTGACCTTGCCCTTGCCTGAGCGGGCAAACTGGCCCTTGTGACCGCGGCCACAGGTCTTGCCCAGTCCGGATCCGATTCCGCGACCTACGCGAACGCCTTCCTTGCGGGCGCCGTCGGCGGGTTTGAGTGTATTGAGACGCATGAATTCGACTCCTGGTTCCGGGACGCTTAAGCGTCACTCTCGACGCTGACGAGGTAACTGACCTTGTTGATCAGGCCGCGTACCGACGGCGAGTCTTTCAGTTCGCGCACATCGTTGAGCTTGCGCAGGCCGAGCGCCTTGACGCTGAGGCGATGACGCCCCTGGCAGCTGTTCGGGCTCTTGACCAGGCGCACGCGCACGGTCTGATTCTTTTCCTTAGCCATTGCCCAGCACCTCTTCAATCGACTTGCCGCGCTTGGACGCAATGCGCTGCGGGGTTGCCATGGCCTGCAGGCCGAGAATCGTTGCACGCACCAGATTGATCGGGTTGCGCGAACCGACTGCCTTGGCCAGCACGTTCTTCACGCCCACGACTTCGAGCACGGCGCGCATCGCGCCACCGGCAATGACGCCGGTACCTTCGGACGCCGGCTGCATGTACACGCGCGCCGCACCATGATTGGCCTTCACCGCGTGCCACAGCGAGCCTTCCTTGAGTTCAACCCGCACCATGTTCTTGCGCGCACGTTCCATGGCCTTCTGGATGGCGATCGGCACTTCGCGAGCCTTGCCATAGCCAAATCCGACGCGTCCCTCGCCATCGCCAACGACGGTCAGGGCAGTGAAACTCATCTGGCGGCCACCCTTCACGGTCTTGGCTACCCGGTTTACGGCGATCAGCTTCTCAAGGAGGCCATCGCTCGGTTCGCGATCATTGCTGTTCATTCTTCACCTTCATGCCGGTCGTGAACCGATCCGGACTTTTCTTGCGGTTGATGCCGCTTGGAGTTGTAGTGGATCTTTAGGCCGGGATTCGAGATTGGGGATTCGGGATTCGAGACAGACGGTGTACCCGCCCTGCTCTTCCCAATCCCGAATCCCCAATCCCAAATCCCTGCTCTTAAAACCTCAAACCCGCTTCGCGCGCCGCATCGGCCAATGCCTGGATGCGACCGTGGTAGCGGAAGCCGGAACGATCAAAGGCAACGCTATCGACGCCCGCTTTCAAGCTGCGTTCTGCGATCACCTTGCCAACCGCCGCTGCCGCTTCCTTGTTCTTGGTGCCCTTCAGGCTCTCGGCGATGGTCTTTTGCACGGTCGATGCCGAAGCGATCACCTTGTCGCCAGATGCCGTCAGCACCTGCGCGTAAATGTGCTGTCCGGTGCGATGCACGCTAAGGCGTGGCACGCCCAGCTTGCGGATGTGCATGCGGGTCGACTTTGCGCGGCGTAGTCTTGCTGTGTTCTTTTTCACTGGTCTTCTCCAAAGAAGCGGATCGGCGGATGGATCCTCGCCGGAAGTCGCCATCAAATATCTGCGACTTCCCGCGGGTCAGGCACCCTTAGGCCTTCTTGGCTTCCTTCATGGTGATCTTTTCGCCCGAATAACGGACACCCTTACCCTTGTACGGCTCTGGTGGCCTGAAGGAACGGATCTTTGCCGCTGCTTCGCCAACCACCTGCTTGTCCGCACCCTTGATCAGGATCTCTGTCTGGGTAGGAACCTCCAGCGTCACTCCCTCGGGCGCCTTGAACAGCACCGGATGGGAGAAGCCCAAGGTCAGGTTCAAATCCTTTCCGGCCAGCGCGGCACGGTAGCCGACGCCGACCAGTTCCAGCTTGCGCTGATAACCCTCGGTGACTCCGGTGACCATGTTGCTGACCAGCGCCCTGGCGGTGCCGGCCATCTTGATGTCGTTCTCGGTCTGGCCCTTCAGCAATACCCGACCATCTTCGATGCTGGCAACCACACCCGGCGGGGTCGACATCTTGAGGGTGCCTTTCGGTCCCTTGACGGTGATGGACTCGGAAGCCAACTGGACTTCCACGCCCTTTGGCAGCACGACCGGCTTCTTGGCAACTCGCGACATGATCTTTCTCCTTTAAGCCACGATGCCGATGACTTCGCCACCCAGCCCCTTGGTGCGGGCCTGTGCGTCGGTCATGATTCCGGACGAAGTGGAGACAATTGAAATGCCAAGCCCGTTGAGGACCTTTGGCAATTCATCCTTGCCGCGATAGACACGAAGCCCCGAGCGGCTGACCCGTTCGATGCGGTCGATGACCGGCTTGCCATCGTAGTACTTGAGTGCAATCTCAAGCACCGGCTTGCCTTCGTTCGCCTGCACCTGATACTCGGCAACATAGCCTTCGTTCTTGAGCAGGGTGGCAATTGCGAGCTTCACCCGTGACGAGGGCATGCGCACAGCGCGCTTGCCTGTCAATTGGGCGTTGCGGATACGGGTAAACATGTCCGCGATGGGATCAGTCATGCTCATGTTTCAAACTTCCTTCAAGCATCGATATCCGGAAAATCCGGGATTCTGAATTGGGGATTCGGGATTCGGAACAGCGGATTTGCGCGGCTTTTGCCTTCAACGAATCCGCAATCCCGAACTTCCTATCCCCGCGTTTTACCAACTGGCCTTGCGCAAGCCCGGCACGTCTCCGCGCATGGTGGCTTCGCGCAACTTCATGCGCCCCAGGCCGAAACGCTCATAGACGCTGCGCGAACGCCCGGTCAACGCGCAGCGATTGCGCTGGCGTGTGGGGCTAGAGTCGCGCGGCAACTTCTGCAGCTTGGTGGCTGCTTCAAGCTTTTCCTCATAGGAGGCCTTCGGACTGCTGACGGTGCGCTTCAATTGCTCGCGCTTGGCAGCATGCTTCTTGACGAGCTTCGTGCGCTTTGCTTCGCGCATGATCATGGATGTCTTGGCCATTGCCGGGGTTACCTGATTCGCTGAATTAGTTGCGGAACGGAAAACCAAAGGCTTCAAGCAATGCCTTGGCTTCTTCGTCGGTCCGAGCGGTCGTGGTAACCGCGATGTCCATGCCACGCAGGGCGTCGATCTGGTCGAAATCGATTTCCGGGAAAATGATCTGTTCCTTGACACCCATGTTGTAATTGCCACGACCGTCGAAGGAGCGTCCCGAGATACCACGGAAGTCGCGCACGCGCGGCAGGGAAACGTTTACCAGACGATCGACGAACTCGAACATGCGGTCACGACGCAGCGTAACCTTGCAGCCAATCGGCCAGTTGTCACGGATCTTGAACGTGGCAATCGACTTCTTGGAAAGCGTGACCACCGGCTTCTGGCCGCCGATCTTGGCCATGTCGGCCACGGCATTCTCGAGAATCTTCTTGTTGCCCACGGCCTCGCCAACGCCCATGTTGAGCGTCACCTTGGTCAGGCGCGGCACCTGCATTGGATTCTTGTAGCCGAATCGCGCCGTCAACTTGGGAACGATCGACTCTTTGTAATAGGTTTCAAGACGGGTTGTCATTGCGGCAGCCTCAAACGTCGACAACTTCGCCGGATGGGCGGAATACGCGAACCTTGCGACCGTCTTCAAGAGTCTTGAAGCCGACGCGTGCGCCCTTGCCCGTGGCAGAGTTGAACAACTGAACGTTGGAAATGTTGATCGAAGCCTCGCGCTCGATGATTCCGCCCGGCTTGTTGGCCTGCGGATTCGGCTTCGTGTGGCGCTTGACCAGATTGACGTTTTGCACGAATACGTGGTCACCGACCACTCGCGAGACTTCGCCCTTTTGGCCCTTGTTCTTGCCGGCGATCACGATGACCTGGTCGCCCTTGCGGATACGGTTCATGTCGGCTTTCCCGTTTACAGCACTTCTGGAGCGAGCGAGACGATCTTCATGAACTTCTCGCTGCGGAGCTCGCGCGTCACCGGCCCGAAGATGCGGGTCCCGATCGGCTCAAGCTTGTTGTTGAGGAGCACGGCGGCATTGCCATCGAAGCGGATGAGCGAACCGTCGGCACGGCGCACGCCCTTTCGCGTACGCACGACAACCGCGTCGTAGACTTCACCCTTCTTCACCTTGCCGCGCGGAATGGCTTCGCGAACCGAAACCTTGATCACGTCGCCGATTTGCGCATAGCGGCGCTTCGAACCACCGAGCACCTTGATGCACATCAGTTCGCGGGCGCCGCTGTTGTCCGCTGCGGCAAGCGTGGTCTGCATCTGGATCATGTTTCTCGCTCCTTACGTCCCGGTCCGCTTACTGCGCGGCCCGCGTGACGATTTCGACCACGCGCCAGTTCTTGGTTCGCGACACCGGTCGCGTTTCGGAAATGCGCACCACATCGCCTTCCTGGCAAACACCTTCGGCGTCATGCGCATGCACCTTGGTCGAACGGCGGACAATCTTGCCGTACAAGGGGTGCTGGACCTGACGCTCCAGGAGAACAGTCACGGTTTTCTGCATCTTGTTGCTGACAACACGCCCTTCGAGCGTGCGCGCGCCTTTTTCAGTCTCGCTCATGGCCGTCCTTACTTCTTGCTGCCGAGTACGGTCTTGATCTGCGCGATTTCGCGACGGACCCGTCCGAACTGGTGGGTTTTGGTGAGCTGACCGGAACCTTTCTGCATGCGAAGGTTGAACTGCTCGCGACGAAGCTCGCCGAGCTGCTCGTTCAGTTCCTTCTCCGACTTGCCACGCAATTCATTGATATCCATCACAGCACCGTTCTTGCAACAAACTGGGTTTGAACAGAGAGCTTTGCAGCCGCCAGGCGGAACGCCTCGCGAGCGGTGGTCTCGTCAACTCCTTCGATTTCGTAGAGCATGCGACCCGGCTGCACCGGAGCCACCCAGAATTCCACGCTGCCCTTGCCGTTGCCCATACGCACTTCGATGGGCTTCTTGCTGATGGGCTTGTCCGGAAACACTCGAATCCACAGCTTGCCGCCGCGCTTCACGAAGCGCGTGATGCAGCGACGCGCGGCTTCGATCTGACGTGCGGTGAGTTGGCCGTGGGTTGTCGCCTTCAGCCCGTAGGAGCCGAAGCTCACCTTGGTGGCGACATACGACAGACCCGGATTCCGGCCCTTTTGCACCTTGCGGTACTTGGTTCGCTTCGGTTGCAACATGATTCAGTTCCTTACTTCGCCGCCGACCGACGAGGTGCACGCTCTTCGCTTGCTTCAGCCTTTGCTTCCTGGGTGGCTGCATGCAGATCGAAAATCTCGCCCTTGTAGATCCAGACCTTGACGCCAATGATTCCGTAGGTGGTCTTGGCCTCGGCCAAGCCATAGTCGATGTCGGCGCGCAACGTATGCAGCGGCACCCGACCTTCACGCGCCCATTCGGAACGCGCGATTTCCGCGCCATTCAGACGGCCACCGACATTGACCTTGATGCCGAGAGCACCCAGGCGCATCGCATTCTGTACCGAGCGCTTCATCGCGCGGCGGAACATGATGCGGCGCTCCAGCTGCTGGGCAATCGATTCGGCAACCAGTTGCGCGTCCAGTTCAGGCTTGCGGACTTCGGACACGTTGATATGCGCAGGAACGCCCATGACGGTCGAAACTTCCTTGCGCAGCTTCTCGATATCCTCGCCCTTCTTGCCGATCACGACTCCCGGCCTGGCCGTATGGATCGTGACCCTGGCCGTCTTCGCCGGACGCTCGATCTGGATCTTCGAGATGCCTGCCTGGGCAAGCTTTTCCTTGAGCAGCTCGCGCACCTTGAGGTCGGCGGCAAGATAGCCGGCAAACTCGCGCTTGTTGGCGAACCACTTGGAATTCCAGTCCTTGGACACGCCAAGGCGAATTCCCACTGGATTGACTTTATGACCCATCGTTTATGTCCTTTACTCGCCCACGACCACAGTGATGTGGCTGGTGCGCTTGGTGATCCGGTTTCCACGCCCTTTCGCGCGCGCATGCATGCGCTTGAGCGAGGGACCCTCGTCAACAAAGATCTTCGAAACCGTCAGTTCATCGACATCGGCTCCGAGATTGTTTTCGGCATTTGCGATCGCCGAAAGCAGGAGTTTCTTGACCAGGTGCGCCGCCTTCTTCGGGCTGTAGGCAAGCAGATTGGTGGCGTTGCCGACGGGCATGCCACGAACCTGATCAGCAACCAGGCGGACCTTCTGGGCGGAGATGCGCGCGCCGCGCAGTACAGCTTTGGCTTCCACGATGCGATCTCCTTACTTCTTCTTTTCGGCGGCTTTCTTGTCGCCGGAGTGACCCTTGAAGGTGCGGGTCACGGCGAACTCGCCGAGTTTGTGGCCAACCATGTTCTCGTTGACGAGAACCGGAACGTGCTGGCGACCGTTGTGAATGGCGAGGGTCAAACCGACCATCTCCGGAGAGATCATCGAGCGACGCGACCAAGTCTTGATTGGACGCTTGTTGCTGCCCGATGAAACCGCCTCCACCTTTTTCAGAAGATGGTGATCGATGAACGGGCCTTTCTTCAATGAACGAGCCATGATCTATCTCAACCCCTGCGATCGCGCACGATGAACTTGTTGGTGCGCTTGTTCTTGCGCGTCTTGTAACCCTTGGCCGGCATGCCCCACGGGGAAACCGGATGCGGATTGCCCTGGCCGGCCTTTGCTTCACCGCCGCCGTGTGGGTGATCAACCGGATTCATGGCCGCGCCACGAACGGTTGGTCGCACACCGCGCCAGCGGCTTGCGCCCGCCTTGCCCAGCTTCTCGAGGCTATGCTCGGAATTGCCGACTTCACCAATGGTGGCGCGGCACTCTGCCGGAACCTTGCGCATTTCGCCGGAGCGCAGGCGCAAGGTCGCATGACCCTGCTCGCGCGCAACCAACTGGGCGGAAGCACCGGCCGCGCGCGCAAGTTGCGCACCCTTGCCTGGCTTCATCTCGATGCAGTGCACGGTCGAGCCGATCGGAATATTTCGCAACGGCAGCGAATTGCCGATCTTGATCGGGGCCTCGCGTCCTGCCATGAGCTGATCGTCGACCTTCGAGCCCTTGGGCGCGATGATGTAGCGACGCTCGCCATCGGCGTACAGCAGAAGGGCGATGTGCGCGGTCCGGTTCGGATCATATTCAAGGCGCTCGATACGGCAGGCAATGCCTTCCTTGTCGCGCTTGAAGTCGATGATGCGGTAGTGCTGCTTCGAACCACCACCCTTGTGACGGGTCGTGATCCGTCCGTAATGGTTGCGTCCACCAGTCTTGTTCTGCGACTCCGTCAAGGCCGCATGCGGCGCGCCCTTGTGCAGCCCAGGCGTGGAGACGCGGACTGCCGAACGGCGCCCTGCAGAAGTGGGTTTGAGAGTGATCAGTGCCATGGATAATTCACCTTAGGCCTTGGCCATCACGTCGATGGATTGACCTTCGCCAAGACGTACATATGCCTTGCGCTTGTTGCCGCGCGAACCGCTACGCTGACGGAAAGCCTTGGTCTTGCCCCTGAGGTTGACCACATTCACCGCCTGCACCTGCACGTTGAACAATTGCTCAACAGCGGCCTTCACATCGGCCTTGGTCGCGCCTTGCGCAACCTCGAAGACATACTGATTGGTTTCCTGCATGCGCGCCGTCTTTTCGGAGATCAGCGGAGCACGCAGGACGCTGTAGAGGTTCTCTTTCATGCCAACCACTCCTCGATCTTCTTGATCGAATCAACGGTCATCACCACATGATCGGCACCCACCAGGCTGACTGGATCGATGGCCGAAGCTTCCACCACGTGCACATAGGGAATGTTGTTTGCCGCCTGGTACAGCGCAGCGGGGGCACTCTCGGCAACCAGAACACAGCGACCTGTCGCGCCAAGCTCACTCAGCTTGTCGACCAGAAGCCTGGTTTTGGGCTGATCTATCCCGAACGACTCCACGATGCGCAAGCGGCCGGCGCGATTGAGCTCGGAAAGTATCGAAGCCAGCGCACCACGGAACATCTTGCGATTCACCTTTTGCGCGAAGCTGCGTGGCTTCGCCGCGAAGGTGACACCACCACCGACGAAGATCGGAGCCTTCAGGGCACCGTGACGTGCGCCACCGCCCTTCTGGTTCTTCGACTTCTTGGTCGTACCGTTCACTTCGGAGCGGGTCAGCTGGGCCTTGGTACCGGAGCGACCGGCGTTGCGGTACGCAACCACTACCTGATGGACCAGATCCTGGCGAAAGTCCTTGCCGAAGACCGCTTCGGAGACCTGCACAGGCTTGGATCCAATGACATTGAGTTCCATTGCTCAGCTCCTCAAACCTTGACCGCGGGACGGATGATGACGTTTCCGCCCTGCGCACCAGGCACCGAACCCTTGATCGCGATCAGATGCCGTTCGGCATCGATCTTCACGACTTCGAGATTCATGGCCGAGCGGCGCACCGCACCCATGTGTCCGGACATCTTCTTGCCGGGAAACACGCGACCCGGGGTCTGGCGCTGGCCGATGGAGCCAGGCGCACGATGCGACAACGAGTTGCCGTGGGTCGCATCGCCCATCTTGAAGTTGTGACGTTTGATGGTGCCCTGGAATCCCTTGCCCTTGGTGATGCCAGCGACATCGACCATCTGGCCGACGCTGAAAACCTCGTTCGCCTTCAGCTCACCGCCAACACTGAACTTCGCCAGTTCATCCGCTTCAAGGCGGAACTCCCAAAGACCGCGACCTGCCTCGACCTGGGCCTTGGCAAAATGACCGGCCATTGGCTTGTTCACGAGCGCCGCGCGCTTGCTCCCGGCCGTGACCTGAATCGCGTTGTATCCATCCACTTCCGTGGTCTTTACCTGGGTCACGCGATTCGGCGTCGCTTCAATCAGCGTCACCGGAATCGAGCGGCCATCTTCGGTGAAGATTCTGCTCATACCGCATTTGCGGCCAACCAATCCGATACTCATCATCGTGTCCTAATTGCCGCTATCAGTAGAGCTTGATCTGGACGTCCACACCGGCCGCCAGATCCAGCTTCATCAGGGCATCCACGGTCTTGTCGTTGGGATCAACGATATCCAGGACCCGCTTGTGAATGCGCGTTTCGTACTGGTCACGCGCATCCTTGTCTGCATGAGGCGACACCAGGATGGTGTAGCGCTCAATCTTGGTCGGAAGCGGAATCGGACCCCGCACCTGCGCACCCGTGCGCTTGGCGGTTTCAACGATCTCGCTTGCCGAACGATCGATCAGGCGATGATCGAAGGCCTTGAGCCTGATGCGAATCTTCTGGTCTGCCATTGCCGTAAGTTTCCTGATTGGGACAAGGGGCGCGCACACCCCAGGTCGCTCTTTAAGTCCGGGATTCGTCATTCGGGATTCGAGATTTGCAGAAGCGGCTCATGGCCGAATCCCGAATCCCTATGCCCGAATCCCTGCCATCTGTTACTGGATGATCTTCGCCACCACGCCCGCGCCGACCGTGCGTCCACCTTCGCGAATCGCAAAGCGCAGACCCTCGTCCATCGCGATCG
>SHNG01000159.1 GCA_004295005.1 Gammaproteobacteria bacterium | reverse complement strand
GGCGGGGATTCGTGCAGGCCGGGTGCGTCGGTGTAGGCCATTCTCCAGTTGTCGAATATGGCATTCCGATAGATGCCGATGCCGGCGTACGTGAGCAGGTTTGATCCTTCGGACTGGACCAGGCCGTCTGCACCCAGTGCGAAATCGCCACGTGCGGCATGTGCGGGCTTGTCAACAAGAACCAGGTGCGCGTCGCCGCTGATGTCGGTGGGCAATTCGCCCAGTTCGAAATCGCTCCAGACATCGCCGTTTACGAGAACGAAAGGCTCGCTTCCGAGCAGCGGCAAGGCGTTGAGCATGCCGCCACCGGTTTCCAGCGCCATCGGGCCTTCATCGAGAAAATGGATTTTCAGGTTCCAGCGACTGCCATCGCCCAGGGTTTGCGGGAACTGGTCGGCCAGGTGGGAAATATTGATCACCACCTCGACGATGCCGACTGCGGATAGTTGCTCCAGGTGCCATTCGATGAGGTGCTTGCCACCGACCTTGAGCAGGGGCTTGGGAATCTGATCGGTAAGCGGGCGCATGCGTTCGCCTCGCCCCGCGGCAAAGATCATGGCGCGGGTGCCGCTCATTCGGAATCCAGCTCGCGGTTCTGGCGAATGTCGCGCTCGCCCAGCGCCTTGCGCAACAGTCCACAGAAGTCGGCAAGCTGCGGATATGCGGATGCGACTGAAATCGTGTAGTGCCAGACCAGCGGCAGGTCGTCCAGGTATTGGCGCTTGCCGTCGCGATACCACAGCCGGCAGAAGATGCCGAGCACCTTGATGTGACGCTGAAGGCCCATCAAATCGAACCAGCGCAGGAACTGCGCGCGGTCGATAACAGTGTCGATGCGCTGCGCAGCGAGCAAGCGCAATCGATATTCTTCCACCCATGCCTGCACGCGCGCGACATCCCAGGCGATGTAACAGTCGCGCAGCAGGGAAACGAGGTCATAGGTGACCGGGCCGCAAACGGCATCCTGGAAATCGACGATGGCTGGATTCACCAACAGACCATCGGCCGTGATGCGTTCGCTTGAATTGATGCGGATCAAGTTGCGGCTGTGGAAATCCCGATGCACGAAGGCGCACGGTTGCTCTGCTGCGGCGGCCATGAGGAAAGCGAATGCATCGTCGATGATGGCTTGCTCAGCCGCGCCCGGCTGGAAACCCAGGTGGCGTTGCAGAAACCAGTCGGGCAACAGGTTCATTTCATCGAGCAGGCGCTGGCGGTCGTAGGCAGGCAGGCCATTGACAGGGACCGAGCACTGCATCTTCAGCAAGGCCTCCATGGCCTCTGCGTACAGCGCATCAACGCTGGCATCGGCAAGTTCCGGCAACAGGGTGCGCGTGCCCAGGTCTTCCATCAGCACGAAACCCTGGCCCTGATCGAGCGCAAATACCTGCGGTGCATGCAAGCCCGCATTGCGCAGGCGCGAAGCGATGTCCAGCCACGGACCGAGATCTTCCTTGCCCGGCGGCGCATCCATGAGGATGCAACTGGCATGGCCTTCGGGGCCGGGGCCTACCCGCCAATAGCTGCGGAAACTGGCATCTTCCGAGGCGCGCGCAATCGAAACCGACGGTAGGGCGAGCGCGTCGCGGGCGAAGGCCTGGCGCGCTTCGTGACGCTGGAATTCAACTGCCGTGCTGCTTCCCTGTTGCGACATGCCTGCTCCGGAATGCGTGGAGGCGCAGATTGTAGGGCACGCGCCCGATGCCCGGCCGTGGCGGCAACCCGCAGGCCTTTCGATGGACGCCGGAACGCGGGAATTGAACGGCCTGCGATCAAATAGTACAATTTCGGTCCTAAATGGAGGCCGCATGCTCCGCGTCAGCAAGCTCACCGACTATGCAACCCTCGTGATGACCTGCCTTGCCGGGGCCGGAGACGAGGTCTTGAGCGCGCAATTGCTTGCCGAAAGGGCGCGGCTGGAAGTGCCGACGGTGAGCAAGGTACTCAAGCAATTGGCCGCGGCAGGGTTGGTGGATTCCTGGCGCGGTGCCAGTGGCGGCTATCGTCTGGCGCGGGCGGCGTCCGAGATCACCTTGGCCGATGTGGTCACCGCGATGGAAGGTCCGATCGGCATGACCGAATGCTACGCACATGCCGGCCAGTGCGATCTGGAATCGCATTGCGGCGTGCGCGCCAACTGGCAGAAAGTCAGCGACGTGATCCGCGATGCGCTGGAAAGCGTGAGCCTGGCCGACATGCTGGCCCCTCCGCCCAAGCGCAGCGGCATTCCGCTGCGGGTGGCGGTGCGATGAACATTGCAAGTGCAGGCAATGCGGCCCAGGCCACCGAGGCCGTGGTCAGCCCCGGCAACGAACGCATCGTCGAGGCGATGAATCGCCGCTATGAAGCGGGATTCGTTACCGACATTGCCACCGACAGTCTGCCGCCGGGCCTGGATGAAGGCGTCGTGCGCTGGATCTCCAAGCGCAAGGGCGAACCGGAATGGATGACCGATTGGCGCCTTGCCACCTACCGCCATTGGTTGACCATGCATTCGCCGGAATGGGCGAAGCTGCGCATCGGCCCCATCGATTTCCAGGCGATCAGCTATTTCGCGGCACCCAAACAGGGACCGAAGTCGCTGGATGAAGTGGACCCCAAGCTGCTGGAAACCTACGACAAGCTCGGTGTGCCCCTGCATGAGCGCGCCAAGCTCGCCGGCGTTGCCGTCGATGCGGTGTTCGATTCGGTTTCCGTCGGCACCACCTTCCGCAAGGAATTGGCCGAGGCTGGCGTGATCTTCTGTTCGATGTCCGAGGCGATTCGCGAACATCCGGACCTGGTGCGCCGTTACATCGGCAGCGTGGTCCCACAGGGCGACAATTTTTTTGCTGCGCTCAACTCGGCGGTGTTCTCCGATGGCAGCTTCGTGTTCATCCCCAAGGGCGTGCGTTGCCCGATGGAGCTGAGCACCTACTTCCGCATCAATGCCGGACATACCGGCCAGTTCGAGCGCACTTTGATCATTGCCGAGGAAGGCGCCAGCGTCTCCTATCTCGAAGGCTGCACCGCGCCCATGCGCGATGAGAACCAGTTGCATGCCGCCGTGGTCGAGCTGGTTGCGCTGGACGATGCCAGCATCAAGTACTCCACGGTGCAGAACTGGTATCCGGGTGACGAGAACGGGGTTGGCGGCATCTACAACTTCGTGACCAAGCGCGGCGATTGTCGCGGTGCGCGTTCAAGGATCATCTGGACCCAGGTGGAAACCGGTTCGGCGATCACCTGGAAATACCCGAGCTGCGTCCTGCGTGGCGATGATTCCACCGGCGAATTCCATTCCGTGGCTTTGACCCACCACTGCCAGCAAGCCGATACCGGCACCAAGATGATCCACATCGGCCGCAACACCAAGTCGAAGATCATCGCCAAGGGCATCAGCGCAGGGCGTGGGCAGAATACCTACCGCGGCCTGGTCAAGGTCGAGAAGGGTGCGGTCGGTGCACGCAACTACACGCAATGCGACAGCCTGCTGATCGGCAAGCGCTGCGGTGCGCACACCTTTCCCTACATCGAGGTCAAGCATCCCTCGGCCATCGTCGAACACGAGGCGACCACCTCGAAGATTTCCGATGAGCAGATGTTCTATTGCCGGTCACGCGGCATCTCCGAAGAGGATGCGGTGTCGCTGATTGTCGATGGTTTCTGCAAACAGGTGTTCCGCGAGTTGCCCATGGAATTTGCGGTCGAGGCCAAGAAGCTGCTGGAAGTCAGTCTCGAAGGGGCCGTGGGATGAGTCATTCGGATGTCATCGCGAGCGTGGGCGTTTCGATGTTGTTGCTGGCGTTCTTTCTCAGCCAGCGCGGCACCCTGGCCGAGGATTCGCGGGTCTATTTGCTTCTGAATTTTGTTGGCGCATCGCTGGCGGGATTTGCCGCATGGCTGGCGGGCGTCATTCCCTTCGTGGTGCTCGAAGGCGTGTGGGCGCTGGTGGCGGCCTGGGGCCTGATGCGTCGCTGGCGAGTCGCCCGCGTGTCATGAACGTCATGTGCAGTGTTCGACACGTCTCTGACCTTGCGCAATGGCCTGCCGCCGCTGCGAACAGCTCGTCATCCCGGAATCGCGCAGCGATATCCGGGGTCCAGGGTCTTTGCTCGCCAATCAGAATGGATCAGGGTTTCCCTGGAATGGGTTGGAGGCAGAAGCCTTCCGATCGGCCTGCGGCCGCTCCGAGCTACCTTTCTTTGAATAGGCAAAGAAAGGTAGCCGAAAGAAAGCCCACCCCGGCCAGCCGCTCTGCGGGCTTCCTGCCCTTCGAGTACGCGCTCGCGTCTCGGGGTTGCTTGACGGCATATCCCTATGCCGACAAGCAACACGCGCGCATCGTGCGCACGTCCCTGCGGGCTGATCCTCACGACGAGCGCCGCCTGTCAGGGGCCCCGATGGCCATGGATGGCCGGAGTGCAGGAAATGCAGGAGCATTTTCCTGCCGGTTGGTGGCCATCGTGGCCACCATCGCGAGAATGGAACATGCAACTCCTGCGTGCCTGATCGCGGAACAGGTATTGCGCGCGGCCCAGGTAAGTGTTCGCGCAATCTCACGTGGCGCGCTTTTTCCTTCTCCCCGCGGGAGAAGGTGCCGAAGGCGGATGAGGGGCTTTTGCCATGGCTTGTTCAGGTGCCTTCCGAACGGCCGCGGACCAATCAAGAAGGGCATGCGCGGTGGCAGTCTCGGGCAAACCAATAACATGAACTGGCAGCGGCCGAGGGCCGACGGGTGATTCCACATGCTGAAAATTGACAACCTCCACGTCCGCGTTGCCGGCAAGGAAATCCTCAAGGCTCTTTCGCTTGAAGCGAAGGCGGGCGAAGTGCACGCGATCATGGGGCCGAACGGTGCCGGCAAATCGACCCTGGGCAATGTGCTGGCCGGGCGCGAGGGCTATGAGGTAACCCAGGGCAGCGTCGAGTACGACGGAATCAATCTCCTGGAACTGGAGCCCGAGGAGCGTGCGGCGGCTGGCGTGTTCCTGGCATTCCAGTATCCGGTTGAGATTCCCGGCGTCAACAACACCTATTTTCTGCGCTCGGCGCTCAATGCCCAGCGCAAGCGGCGCGGCGAAGCGGAACTTGATTCGGTGCAATTCCTCAAGCGCGTGCGCGAGAAGCTGGCGGTATTGCATCTCAAGGATGAGCTGCTGCATCGCGCGGTGAACGAAGGCTTTTCCGGCGGTGAGAAGAAGCGCAACGAGATTTTCCAGATGGCCTTGCTGGAACCGAAACTTGCCGTGCTGGATGAAACCGATTCCGGCCTCGACATCGATGCATTGAAAATGGTTGCCGACGGGGTCAACGCGATGCGTGATCCGTCGCGCGCCTTCATCGTCATCACCCACTATCAGCGCCTGCTTGATTACATCGTTCCCGATTTCGTGCACGTGCTGGCCGATGGCCGCATCGTCGAGAGTGGTGACAAGACGCTGGCGCTGAAGCTGGAAGAACACGGATACGCCTGGGTTGCACAACGCACCGTGGCCGGAGTCGGCTGATGAGCTCGGCAATGCTGCACAGCCTGCTCGACGAAGTGGAGTCGGCAAAGGGTCCGGACTGGCTCAAGCAGGTCCGTGTTGAGGCACGCACGCGTTTGCTGGAACGCGGATTGCCCGCCGCGCGCAATGAAGCCTGGAAATACACGCCGCTGCGTGCACTTGAATCCCGGGGTTTGCGTCGCGTGGCTGCGGATTCGCAGTCGGTGGGTGTTGATCCCGCGTTGTACACGCTGGCCGGCGTCGATTCGCCACGCCTGGTGTTTGTCGATGGCGCATTGCGCCGGGACTTGTCCGATCTTCCCGGCGTGCATGGGCTTGCGATTGAATCGCTGGGCGCCGCGCTGGAAGGCAATGCGGAATCCCTGAGCGCATCGCTGGGTCGATCCTTCGATGCGGACGCCCAGGTGTTCGCACGCCTCAACTCGGCATTGCCGGGTGATGGCGTGGTGATCCGCGTTGCGCCTGGCGTGAAGGTGGAGCCGCTGCTGCATCTGGTCATGCTGGGCAATGCGGGTGCCGCGGATGGCTATTGGCAACTGCGCAATGTCATCGAGCTGGGCGAAGGTTCTGCGCTTCGTCTCATCGAGCATTACGCGGGTGGGCAGGGCTGCACTCACCTTGGCAATGTTGTGAACCAGTATTCCCTGAAGGCGGGGGCGCGCCTGGATCTGTTGCAGCTTCAGGCCGCGCCAGACTCCATGCGCCTGATCCGGCGCAGTGATGCGGTGCTGGATGCGGATGCGCACCTGGAAATGCGCTGCGTCGAAGCCGGTGCGCAGTGGATGCGCCATGACCTGGCCGTTGCCTTGCAGGGCGATCGCGCGCGCCTGGTTTCGCGCGGAGTCTTTGTGCTCAATGGACGACAACATGCGGACACGCGCATCGATGTCAGCCATCGGGCACGCGATACCGCCTGTGACCTGGTCTGGCGCGGAGTTGCCGACCAACGCGCGCGCGGCGTGTTCCACGGCGCCATCACGGTTTGCCCGGGAGCCGATGGCACGGATGCCTTGCTCAGCAACAAGAATCTGCTGCTCTCGGATCAGGCGGAGATCGATACCCAGCCCGTGCTTGAAATCCATGCCGACGAAGTCAAGGCCGCGCATGGCGCAACCGTTGGCCAACTGGATGAGAAGGCATTGTTCTACCTGCGCTCGCGCGGTATCGACGAGGCTGAAGCACGTTCATTGCTGACCCTTGCATTCTGTCGCATTGCCTTTGATTCGATCACCAACGAAACCTTGCGCAGTCAACTGGACGCCATGTTGCTGGAGCGGCTTCCGCGTGCGGTGTTGGGCGGGAATGCGCCGCAGGTGGCTGGATGAATCCCGCGGGCGGAACATTCGACGTCGAGCGCATTCGCGCGCAGTTTCCGCTGCTGGCGCGCCAGGTGCACGGCAAGCCGCTGATCTATTTCGACAACGCCAATACCGCACAAAAGCCCGCGGCGGTGATCGAAGCCGTGGACCGCTTCTATCGCAACTCAAATGCCAATGTGGCGCGTGCCGTGCACACCCTGGGCGACGAAGCCACCACGGCGTACGAGGCGTCGCGTGACGCCCTCGCGCGATTCGTCAACGCATCTTCGCGCGATGAGATCGTGCTGACCTCGGGCACCACCCAGGCGATCAACCTGGTCGCCTACAGCCATGCCTTGCCGCGCCTTGAAGCCGGCGACAGCATCCTGCTCACGCAGATGGAGCATCACGCCAACATCGTGCCGTGGCAGCTGGTGTGTGAGCGCAGCGGCGCCACCATAAAAGTTGCCCCGATCAATGAAGCCGGCGAGTTGAATGTTGAGCGTTTCATCGAGTTGCTCACCCCCGAAGTGAAGCTGGCTGCCGTCGCGCATGTATCGAATGTGCTCGGCACGATCAACCCGGTGGCCGTGCTGGCGCGGGAATGTCGCAAGCGCGGCATTCCATTGCTGGTCGATGGATCACAGGCGGCACCGCACCTTGACATCGATCTGCGCGAACTGGGGTGTGACTTCTATGCACTCACCGGGCACAAGCTGTTTGGCCCGACCGGAACCGGCATGCTGTGGGCGCGGCGCGAATGGCTGGAGGCAATGCCGCCGTTCTTCGGTGGTGGCGAGATGATCCGCGAGGTCCGCTTCGAGGGCACCACATTTGCCGATCCGCCGCATCGCTTCGAGGCCGGTACGCCGAACATTGCCGGATTCGCGGGACTCAAGGTGGCGCTGGATTACTTCGGCGAACTGGATCAGGAACGCGTGTTTGCCCATGAACGCGAGTTGCTCGCGCATCTGCATGACGCACTGGCGAGCCTGCCGGGGATCCGCATCTTCGGTCAGGCCACGAGCAAGGTGCCGGTCGTTTCCTTCCTGCTGGATGGCGCGCACGCGCATGACATGGCAACCTTGCTGGATCACGAAGGCATTGCGGTTCGCTCCGGACATCATTGCGCGCATCCCCTGATGCAGTTTTATGGCGTCCCGGCCACCTTGCGTGCATCGCTGGCTTTCTACAACACGCATGATGAAGTCGATGCGTTCATCGCCGCGATCAAGCGCGTGCGCAAACTGCTCGGCTGAGTACGCTACCCATGACCCTTTCCATTGCATTTCGCGCCGCTGACGAAAACGATCTGGAGCCTGTGCGTGCGCTGGTGGAATCTGCCTACCGTGGTGATTCCAGTCGCAGGGGCTGGACCACCGAGGCGGACATGCTCGATGGCCAGCGCATTGATCGGGAAATCCTTCGCGATCTTCTACGGAGAAACGATGCGCGCGTGGTGCTGGCCGAATCTGGCCAGGACTTGCTGGCCTGCTGCGAATTGCAGAACCAGGGCGAGGCCGCCTATTTCGGCATGTTCTCGGTAAGGCCCGAGCAGCAGGGCAACGGTATCGGCCACCGGCTGCTGGTCGAGGCCGAGCGGATTGCTCGCGAGGAATGGGCTTGTCAGGAGATGCGCATGACCGTGATCGACATGCGCGAGGAACTGCTGGCCTGGTATCTGCGTCGCGGCTACCAGCGCACCGGTGAGTTCAAGCCGTTTCCCTATGGCGATGAGCGATTCGGCATTCCCAAGCGCCCGGACCTGCGCTTCGAGTTGTTGCGCAAGCCGCTGGCCTGATCGCGGACGGCCAATGCGGCCCGCATGACTTCCGCCAATTGCGAGTGATTCGCATTTGTGATCTACTGCGGATCGATCAATTTCCTGTCGTCCTTCTTGCAAATGAACAAGCCAGTCGACGCGAAGCGCCGGTCCTACTGGCTGAAAACCCTGCATGAATGGCACTGGATCAGTTCGGCCCTGTGCCTGGTCGGCATTCTTTTTTTCAGCATCACCGGCGTCACCCTCAATCATTCCGCGCAGATTGAAGCCAGCCCCGAGGTGATCCAGCGCAAGGCGATCCTTCCGGATGAATTGCGCATGGCAATCGCGCAGGAGGGCAACACCAGCGAGTCAGCCTTGCCGGCAGCGGTACGCGACTGGATTGCCAGAAGCATGCATGTCGATGTGGGTGCGCGCATCGGCGAATGGTCGGAAGACGAAATCTACGTGTCCATGCCGCGTGCCGGTGGCGATGCCTGGCTCAGCATTGATCGCGCCAGTGGCGGGATCGAATACGAGAAGACCGATCGCGGCTGGATCTCCTGGTTCAACGATCTGCACAAGGGCCGCAACACCGGAACGGCATGGGCCTGGTTCATCGATGTGTTTGCGCTGGCCTGCGTGGTGTTTTCCGTCAGCGGGTTTTTCCTGCTGCAAATGCATGCCCGCCAACGGCCCATGACCTGGCCCATGGTCGGGTTGGGTCTGCTGCTGATGGTGCTGATTGCCTTGTTGTTCATCCACTAGAGGAATGCTCATGCGTGCTTGCTGGTTTTTCATCCTGCTGCTGGCCACATCGCCGGCGCTGGCCTCGGACATGGGCATCACCGTGCAGATCCCGCGCATCGATGCGGCCGAATACCACCGTCCCTATGTCGCCGTGTGGATCGAGGACGGCAACCAGGCGGTGGCTGCAAACCTGGCGGTCTGGTACCAGCAGAAAGACACCAAGGAAGGCGTCGGCAGCAAATGGCTGGCCGATCTGCGCCAGTGGTGGCGACGCAGCGGACGCGAGCAGAACCTGCCGATTGACGGGGTCAGCGGCGCTACCCGTCCCGTTGGCCAGCATCAGCTTCGCTTTGAATCGGGCAAGCCGCCGCTGGCTTCGCTCAAGCCCGGCAGCTATCAACTGGTGGTCGAAGCCGTACGCGAAGTCGGTGGCCGCGAGTTGTTGAAGATTCCATTCGATTGGCCGATCAGCGAAACCCGGCACCTTGATGCCAAGGGCCAGCACGAACTCGGCCAGATCAAACTTGACCTCAATCCCTGATCCCGGAGCAATTCCATGACTACCGCACGCAAACTGTTTGCCATCACCCTTGCGCTCGCACTGCCGCTTTCCGCGCAGGCGCACAAGACCTGGCTGTTGCCGTCCGAAACCGTGTTGTCCGCCGAGGATCCGTGGATCACGGTGGATGCAGCCGTGTCCAACGACCTGTTTTATTTCAACCATGTTCCGCTGCGCCTGGAATCCCTGGCCATCACCGGGCCGGATGGCCAAGCGGTGAATGCCGAAAACTCCGCCACCGGAAAATATCGCAGCACCTTCGATGTGCACCTGACCACTCCGGGCACCTATCGGATTGCCGTGGTCAATGCCGGCTTGTTCGCAAACTGGGAAGAAGACGGCAAGCCCAAGCGCTGGCGTGGCAGTGTGGAAAAATTCGCAAGCGAGGTGCCGAAGGACGCAAGCAAGCTGTCGGTATCGCAATCGGTGGGTCGCACTGAAACCTTCGTGACTGCCGGTCGGCCCAATGAGACTGCGCTCAAGTCATCGGGCGTCGGCCTGGAACTGGTGCCGGTCACCCATCCCAATGACCTGTTTGCCGGTGAGAAGGCCACCTTCAAGCTGCTCATCGATGGCAAGCCGGCCCCTGGCCTGGATGTGGAGGTGATTCCGGATGGCATCCGCTATCGCCAGCAACAGAACGAGATCAAGACCACCAGCGACAAGGATGGATTGATCAGCGTGACCTGGCCGGCGGCCGGACGCTACTGGCTGCACAGCGACATCGAAGATGACAAGACTTCGGTTGCAGCGGCCAGCAAGCGTCGGCTCAGTTACTCGCTGACTCTCGAGGTTCTGCCGCAGTAAGTCGCTGCGATGCAGGTTCCATGACATTTGCCCAACCACAAGCCAGCTGCCGTGATCGCCCGGGCCGTGCACGCGTGGCGCATGGCTTGGGCATGGCGGTGATTGCGCTGATCGCGAGTCTTGGCCTGTGCGCCTGTTCCGCGCATCCGCAGGTGCAGGTGTTGCAGGGTGAATCCATGGGTTCGGGCTGGACTGTCCGCTATGTCGGCGATGCCGAAAGTGCTGCGGCTGTGCAAGCCGGAGTGCAGCAACGACTGGATCAAGTCGATGCGCAGATGAGCACCTGGAAGCCGCAATCCGATCTCAGCCGCTACAACCAGGCAACGGCGGAAAGTTGGGTCGAGGTTCCCGTCGATTTGTTCCAGGTCATCGCCGCTGCCTTGAAGCTCGCCGCTGAAACCGGGGGAGCCTACGATCCCAGCGTCGGGCCGCTGGTCGATCTGTGGGGTTTCGGTCCAACCCCTGCGAATCGCGCGCCACCGGACGCGGCCACCATCGCCGACATGCGTGCCCGCACCGGCTGGCAGCGCATTCGCCTTGATCCAACCACGCATCGTGTCTGGCAACCGGGCGGCAGCCGCATTGACCTGTCTTCGATTGCACCCGGTTTTGCCGTGGACCAGATTGCGCAGTTCCTGGAGTCGCAAGGCCATCACGATTTCCTGATTGAAGTCGGCGGCGAGGTGCGCGGGCAGGGAAGCAAACCGGATGGCACGCCCTGGCAAGTGGCGATCCAGCGGCCGCTCGACAACGATCGCGCGGACGGGGAAGTCGATGCCCAGCATGTGGTGGGACTCGTCGATGCCGCCCTCGGGTCCTCCGGCGACTATCGCCATTTCTTCGAGGATGGTGGACGGCGTTATGCACACCGCATCGATCCGCGCACGGGTTATCCACTGGACAACAACGTGGCATCGGTCACCGTGATGAGCGGGAAATGCCAGGATGCCGATCCGCTGGCCACGGCCTTGAGCGTGCTCGGCATGGAGCAGGGTTTGGCGTTTGCCGAAAAGCGCGGCATCGCGGTGCTCTACATCCTGCGTACGCCTGATGGTTTCGAAGAACGCATGTCGCCGGGTTTCGCGGCATTGCTGGGCGAGTGATGCGCTGATGTCGCGCGAGCCCGGATTCCTGAATCCACTTATCGGCAATCTGATGGTCGGCTTGGTGCTGGTCTTGCTGGCACTGCTTTCCATGGCATGGCAGGTGGGAAGCTGGAACATTCCGTTGCCACCGATGCAGCGCATCGGCTGGGCCGCGCTTGCCGTGTTCGCCTATCTCCTGCTTGCGGGCTGGCCCTTGATCAGGCGCAAGTCGCAGGCAACAGCGCAAGGCCTGCGCGTCGAAATTGCAGCGATGACTGGAAGCGGAATGACGGTTGTGTATGCGAGCCAGACCGGATTTTCCGAGGCCACGGCGCGCCAGACGGCGGCGACCCTGCAATCCGCTGGCATGCAGGTTGAACTGGTCCCCATGCAGCAGCTCGATTCGGAACGACTGGCCACGCTGCGGCGCGTGTTGTTCGTTGTCAGCACCACGGGTGAAGGCGACGCCCCGGACATGGCCTATGCATTTGTCGCCAACGTCATGCACGAGAGTGCGCGCTATCCGCAATTGCAGTTTGGAATGCTTGCCTTGGGCGACAGTGCCTACCGGAATTTCTGCGGGTTCGGAAAATCCCTGGAGCGCTGGTTGCGCCATTGCGGCGCACAGCCGATGTTCGATACGGTGGAAGTGGACAACGGCGATGCCGGTGCCTTGCGTCACTGGCAATACCATCTGGGCCAGTTGTGTGGCCGAGGTGATCTGCCGGATTGGCAGGAGCCGGACTACGCCCGCTGGCGCCTGCATTCTCGCCGCGTGCTCAACCCGGGAAGCGTCGGCGGACCGTGTTTCGAAGTGAAGCTCGAACCAGCGGATGCGCTGCCTGATTGGCAGGCGGGGGACATTGCCGAAATCGGTCCGCAGAATGCGCCGGTCGATGTGTCGGCATGGCTGACGCGGCATGCGCTCGATGGCCAGGTGCAGGTGATGGTGCGTGGTGAAAAGGAAGATCTCCGCAATGTGCTTGCACGCAGCACGCTGCCGGCTCACTGGACGGGTTCCGATGCACAGGAGCTGGCGGATCGTCTGGTTCGTTTGCCGCATCGGGATTATTCGATAGCCTCCGTGCCGGCCGATGGCAACATCCAGTTGGTACTGCGCCAGTGGCGGCTCGATGACGGGCGCCTCGGCATCGGCACCGGATGGTTGACCGAATACGCGAAGCCCGGAGATGAAATTGCCTTGCGCATCCGCGCCAATGCCAATTTCCACGCGCCAAGCGGGGATGCGCCGATGCTGCTGATCGGCAACGGCACCGGTATTGCCAGCCTGCGTGGTTTGCTCAAGCAGCGCATTGCCGCCGGCAGGATGCGCAATTGGCTGATATTCGGTGAACGCCATCGCCAGCACGATTACTTCTATGGCGAGGAAATCGAGGCCTGGCATGCTCGCGGTGCCATTGCGCGACTGGATCTTGCCTTCTCCCGCGATCAGGCCGAGCGGCGCTATGTGCAGCACTGTCTTGACGATGCGGCGGAAGAACTGCGCACATGGGTCGCCGAGGGTGCCATCATTTTCGTCTGCGGCAGCCTGGCCGGCATGGCACCCGCGGTGGATGCCTCACTGCGCAGGATTCTTGGCGAGGATTCGGTACAGGATCTGATCGCCCGATCCCGCTACCGGCGTGATGTCTACTGACCCGGCTTCAGTCGCAAACCGGGCAATTCCAAGATCAATCGCCATGCATCCGGGGATGGACCCCGGTTCACAATTGCCGCTTTGCTCGCGTAAACTTCGCACACCTGTGTTCGCCGGGGTCACGCTGGTTGGTGACGTGGTGACAGTCGGCCCCGATCCGTCGATTCGCCGAGTCTGCCTACTCCCTGCAATGCGGGTGATCGCGCCGTTCCGTTGAATGGCGCGGCTTCGTCAAGTCACCATTGTTCAAGGAAACAGTCATGTCAGATCGCGAAACCGGTACCGTCAAATGGTTCAATGACGCCAAAGGTTTTGGATTCATCACGCGGGAATCCGGCCCCGATGTTTTTGTGCACTTCCGCTCCATTGAAGGCACCGGCTTCAAGTCGTTGGCCGAAGGGCAGAAAGTAAGCTTCACGGTCAGCCAGGGCCCGAAGGGTCCGCAGGCCGAAGCCGTCCGCGCCGAGTAATCGCTGGCCCACCAGCCCTGTTTCGACCCCGGGCATGCGCCCGGGGTTTTCTTTTGTCCAACAGGTTGTTGAAAAACCAATTGCGTTGCCCTGGCTGCCTCGCCAACGTCTTTCAACAACCCGCTTACGGAAAAACCATGCAGATTGCCGCCCGTTGCGTTGCCTTGTTTCACTACACCCTGACCAATGATGCGGGCGAAGTGCTCGACAGCTCGGAAGGTCGCGAACCGCTGGCCTACCTGCATGATGCAGGCAACATCGTGCCGGGTCTGGAGCGCGCCATGAACGGACGCCAGGCGGGTGATCGCTTTGTCGTGGACGTGGCCCCGGAAGATGGTTATGGCAGCTACGTTGATGAACTCGTGCAGGTGGTTCCACGCAACGCCTTTCACGGGGTCGATGATTTGGCCGTCGGCATGCCGTTCCAGGCCCAGACCGCGCAGGGCGTGATCAATGTCGTGGTCACCGTGATTGAAGGCGACGAAGTAACCGTGGACGGCAACCATCCGCTGGCCGGGGAAACCCTGCATTTCGCGGTGGAGGTGGTCGAGGTGCGGGCTGCAACGGCCGAGGAAATCAGCCACGGGCATGTGCACGGTGCCGGTGGCCACCACCATCATTGAAGGGTGGTCGGAAAATCGCCTGCGTTGCCGTTGATCCGGGCGGCAAACTCGCACATTTTTGCCCCGTCGCAGGAGCAAGCCTCGCTCTACGAGAAGGTGCTGCTTTGGTAGAGCCGAGCTTGCTCGGCTGTGGACTACGAGTAGCGGAGCGAGCTCGGCTCTACGAGAAGGTGCTGCTTTGGTAGAGCCGAGCTTGCTCGGCTGTGGGCTGCGAGTAGCGGAGCAAGCCCCGCTCTACGAGAAGGTGATTCTTTGGTAGAGCCGAGCTTGCTCGGCTGTGGACGCTCTACGGGTGCGAAAATCTGCGGGCCGAACCCGTAAGCACGATTGTCAGCCTTGCGGTTTTTCCGCTGTGTCTGTCGGAGCCTTGCGCTCACGTACCGGCAGCGGAACGTTGCACAGCTCGATCTTGCCGGCAGGTGCCAGGTACCAGTCATCGCTGCGGTTGCGTCGCGATTCGACGAGTGCGCTGAAGGTGGGTGTATCGGTGCGCAGCAGTTCCAGGTTGCTGCGTTCGGCCGCCGGCACATCCGCAGCAAGGCGCACCGAACGGATCGGCAATCGCTGTTCGGCTTTCTCGTAGAACCCGGCAGCTCCGCCACCGCGCGGCAGGGACGCAAGCAGTTCCATGCCCTGGATCACTCGCCCGACCGTTGCGATGTTGAGGTCCAGTTGGCGCGGCGCGTGCCCGATCACGGCATACAGTTCTACACCGCTGCCGGAATCCGCTTCGTTGCCACGCCCGGCGCCGACCATGCCGTAGCAGTGGGCCAGCCAGGCGGTCCCTGATTTCGGGTCGCGAGCAGCGGGAAAGCCATCGGAAAAACCAACTTCCGGTGCGTACACGTCGCCATCGGGCAGGCGGGTGAAGCTGAGTCCCTTGGCGGGGCGGCTGAACTCGGGCGCCAGCGTCGACTTGGCCTTGCCCATTGGACGCGCTTGCTTCGCGTCTTCGGAATCCGGATCACCCCATTGGGTGACGAAGTTGTCTACTACGCGCAGCACGGCCAGCCCATCGAAGTATTTCTGGCGTACCAGGGTGCGGATGTTTTCGGCGTGCAAGGGTGCGAACTGGGTTGCCAGCTCAATCACCACGCGACCTCCCGCCAATTCCATGTACAGGGTGTTTTCGGGATCGGGTGTCCGCCAGTCGGATGGTTTCGAAGCATTCAGAACCTGTTGCATGGTCGGCTTTCGTGCGGGGTCTTCCGCTGCCTGGGTTTTGGCGCTTGTGACCAGCACGCCGCTCGCCGCGAGCAGGCCGGCGAGAACCCGGATTCGCGCATCGGCCAGGGATCGGGAACGGGGGGCTTTGCCTTGGGTCGTCATGGATTTTTCCAGTCGAACGGGGAGGGCAAAGACTACCCGTTCAAGCCGGATTGCGTAGTCAGCCGGCAGGCATGACTTTTGGTATATGCACTAGCATCAACTAAACAATAGTATCTACTCAACGCTATGGTTTGATTGATGGCAGATGCCATGACTGATCAAGAGCTTCACTTGAAGAAATTCCAGAAGGAGCTGTCGGCCGGTTCGGTCTCGCTGGTCCTGCTGGCGGTGTTGGCCGGCGCGGACGAGCCGATGTACGGCTACCGCATTGCCAAGCGCCTCTCCGAAGGTGGCGAGGGTGTTCTCGCCGGCAAGCAAAGCGCGCTGTACCCGGTGCTGCGCAACCTCAGTGGCGCAGGCTTGCTGGAAAGCGAGGTCGAGCCATCGGTGGCCGGTCCGCCGCGCCGCTATTACCGAATCACCTCGCTGGGTCGGCAGGTGCTTGAGCAGTGGATTTCAAGCTGGAACACGACACGCGATTTCATCGACGACGTCATCAAGGCCAACATGGTCGAAGGGGGCAGCCCATGAATCACCCGGTTCCGAAGTCCATCCGTGAATACCTGGACCAACTGCGCATGGAACTGCGCGGCGCCGATCCGGCCATGGTCCAGGACGCCTTGTACGACGCCGAGGAGCACCTGCGTGCCGAGCTCGCCGAGCATCCCGGTCTCAGCGAGGCCGAGATGCTGGCCAAGGTGGCGACCAGCTATGGCGCGCCTGATGAGGTGGCCGAGATCTATCGTGTTCGCGAAGGCGAAGTGGAATTGGCCCTGCGCCCCCGGCGTGCGCTGGCACCGGCACGAAAGTCCCTGCTGGCCAGGTTCTTTGGCGTGGCGGTCGATCCTCGCGCCTACGCCGCGTTGTTCTACATGGTGCTGTCGCTGGCAACCGGAATCTTCTATTTCACCTGGGTGGTGACGGGTTTGGGTCTGTCGGCGGGCTTCGCCATCCTGATCATTGGCATTCCGTTCATCGTGCTGTTCTTTGCCACCGTACGCGCCCTGTCGTTTGTCGAGGGCAAGATTGTCGAGGCCATGCTGGGCGTGCGCATGCCGCGTCGCCCCTTGTATGTGGATCGCGAACTGTCCATCTGGCAGCGCATCGGCAGGATGTTCACCGATCCGCGCAGTTGGAGCACCTTGTTCTACATGGTGCTGATGCTGCCGCTGGGCATCGCCTACTTCACGATAGTCGCCATCGGCACGACACTGTCGCTGGGGCTCATCGCGGCGCCATTCCTGCACCTGTTCGGCGTACCGGGCGGTATCAGGCTGCATCTGGAGTCGAACGTGCTGGAGCTTTCGCCCTGGATGTCGCCGCTGGTGTTCGTGGCGGGCGTGCTGCTGCTCTTCATCATGCTGCATGTGGTGCGTGGCATTGGCTACCTGCATGGGCAGTTGGCCAAGCACCTGCTGGTCAAGCTCGCCTGACGATTGGCGCGCTGCAGTAACGCAACCCGCGTTGCTCTTGCCGTCATTCCGGCGAGGCGCTTTGCAACAGCCGAATGGCTGGTCAAGCCGGAATCCAACCTGATCTTGTTCCAATGGAATCAAGGTGGAAATGGACCCCGGCGTATGCCGGGGGTGACGAAAATCGTGGTTGATCGGAGTTTCCCTAGGGAAACTCTATTTAATCCCTATCTTCGTCGTTCCCGCGAAGGCGGACTGCGCAGGCAGGCAGGAAGGTGCTCCTGCATTTCCTGCATGCAGGCCATCCATGGCCTTTGAAGCCGGAGCGAACATCGGCATAGCCGATGACCCAATGGGCGAGCCGCAGGAGCGGCAAGTCAACCCAGTGACTTTTTCGCAACTGGTTGAAATGCAAAGGCACTGGATGACTCACGCCTCCCGGCGTTCGCCCTCCGGGCCGCCTGCGGCGTTCCGCTTCGGCATCCATGCCTTCGCAGGTCCGGATATCGCTTCGCGATTCCGGGATGACGAGCAAAGTCAGAGTTTCCCTAGCGTGCGGCGGTCTTGCGTGCTTTCAAAACAACGCCAGCGGCGTGATTTGAAATGAAATCGCGAAGCTGTGGATAAATCTTCTCGCGCCAGCGGCGACCGCTGAAGATTCCGTAGTGACCTGCACCCTTGACCAGCAGGTTGCGCTTGCGTGAGGCGGGAATGCCACTGCACAGCTCGTGTGCGGCCTCGGTCTGGCCGATGCCGGAAATGTCGTCGAGCTCGCCTTCGATGGTCAGTAGCGCCGTGCTGTGGATGTCTGCGGGTTTTACCCGCTGCCCGGCGACATCCCACAGTCCACGCGGCAGCAGGTGTTTCTGGAAGATCGTGCTGATGGTATCGAGGTAGAACGGAGCCGGCATGTCGAGCACGGCGTTGTACTCGTCGTAGAACTTGCGATGCGCCTCGGCATCTTCCAGATCGCCCTTGCGCAAATCCTCGTAGAAATCCCAATGCGAGTTCATGTGCCGGCTTGGATTCATGGCAACGAACCCGGCGTGCTGCAGGAAGCCCGGATACACGCGACGCCCGCTGCCGGGGTAGTTGGATGGCACGGTGTGGATCACATTGCTTTCAAACCAGGACAAGGGCTGGGTCGTGGCGAGGTCGTTTACCTTGGTCGGACTGCGGCGCGGATCGATGGGCCCACCCATCATGGTCATGGTCAGCGGTGTCTTCTCGCCTGCGGAGGCAAGCAGGGAAATGGCTGCAAGCACCGGCACCGTCGGCTGGCACACCGAGATCACGTGCAGGCGTTCGGCGCCAATGTGGCGGATGAATTCCTGGATGTAGGCCACATAGGTGTCGAGATCGAAATCACCCTGGTCGAGAGGCACCATGCGTGCATCGACCCAGTCGGTGAGATACACCTTGTGATCCTGCAAAAGCGATTTGACCGTGTCGCGCAGCAAGGTCGAGTGGTGGCCCGACAACGGAGCCACCACGAGCACGACCGGATCCTGCTTGAGTTCGGCCAGGTTTGCGCAGTCGTCGCTGAATCGCTTGAAGCGGATCAGGTTGCAGAACGGCTTGGCAATGGAAACGCGCTCGGAGATCGGCGTCTCATGGCCGTGGGCAATCACCGATTCAATGGCAAACGGCGGTTTCTCGTAGTCCTTGCCAAGGCGGTAGGCCAGCTCGTAACCCGCGGCGATGCGTTGTACGCCGGGGAAATGGGAAAGCCAATTCTCCTTCGCCGTCAAAAGGTGCGCTGCAGCACCGGACCAGCCCACCAGGGGATTGATCAGGGAGCGATTCAGTTCATGCAGGTGATAAAGCATGGGTTTTGGCCGTTCCGACAAGGCGAATCCCCCTATCTTTGATCCTCCGGATCTCTTGTGCAAGTGCACAAGCACGGTGCCCGTCACGAAAAGTCCGGAATTTTCGGCGTCAGCCAAGGACAAGGCGCTTGCGGCGCTTCGCCATTTGGGTCTGGCTCTGTACCATCCGCGGGGTTTGCACGAGCCTGCGCATGAAAGAAAAAAAATATGACCGCGCTTATTTCGATCGCTGGTATCGCAATCCGCGCCATCGGGTGAAGTCGGAGGCGGAAATCCGGCGCAAGGTCGCGATGATCGTTGCGCTGGCCGAATACTTCCTCGGCAGAAGCGTTCGCAACGTGCTGGACATCGGCTGCGGCGAGGGTACCTGGCGTGAGCCCTTGCTTGCCTGTCGGCCAGGAATCCACTATCTCGGCCTTGATTCCAGCGAATACGCGGTGAATCGCTTTGGTCGCTCACGCAATCTGCGCCTGGCCCGGTTTTCCGATCTTGCCGAACTGCGCTTCAACCAGCGCTTCGACCTGATCGTCTGCTCGGATGTCGTGCACTATCTTCCGGCACCCGAATTGCGACTGGGCCTTTCGGGTTTTGCCGAACTGTTGGCCGGTGTCGCCTTCATCGAACTGTTCACCTCGCAGGATGCGGTGCAGGGCGATGTGCATGGATTCCTGAAGCGCAGTACGCGCTGGTATCGCGATTGTTTTTCCGATGCCGGCTTGCTGGCCTGTGGCCCGCATTGCTACGTCGGCCCCGATCTGGCGTCCTCGCTGGTGGCCCTGGAGCGCCCGGGCGAATGAGCGCGGGATCCGCTGTCGGCAAGCTGGATCCGTACGCGGAGCTGCCCGCGTTGACCGGTTTGCGAGGCTTTGCCGCGCTGTGGGTTCTGCTCTATCACGTTTGGGCCATGTCGGGTGCGCCGGCGCTGCGCGTGCCCGGTGTGGATTTCCTGCGTGGCAGTGCATTCCTTTCCCTGGGTTGGGCGGGCGTCGATCTGTTCTTCTGTCTTTCGGCGTTCCTGCTGGTGCTGCCGTATGCGCGATGGCGCTACAGCGGCGCACGACGCCCAGACACCGGTCGGTATCTGGCACGACGCGCGCTGCGCATCTATCCGGCGTATCTGTTCCAGTTGGCCGTGCTGCTTGGCTTCGCCGCATTCGGCATCGGGCGCATGCCGGATTTCAACGAATGGGTGGCGCATCTTTTCATGTGGTTTTACCTGGGCTGGACCTGGGTGGCACCCATGCTGGGCGTGTGGTTCACCCTGCCGATCGAGTTTGCGTTTTACCTGATGCTGCCGTTCCTTGCGCCACTGCTGGATCGGCGGCGCTGGCTCGGCCTGTTGATTGGCGCATTGGCAACAAGTATCGCTTATCGATACCTTGCCTTCACCGCATACAGTGGCGAGCCGGTTTCAACCCTGGTCATCGTCATTGAACGCCTGCCGGGCCGGATCGACCAGTTCGTCATCGGCATGCTGGCCGGAGCCGCGTTTGTTGCGGCCGGACTGCGTGGCTGGCGTCCACTGCGACCCGGGCTCTGGCTTTGCATCGGCCTGGCAGGCCTCGTGTTGACCTGTGCGGCATTGCTGTTGGCGGGCGATGCCTACTGGGCCGGGCATCCACTCCTGTTCATCTGGCACGCGCTGTTCTCGATCTGTCTTGTGCCGCTGCTGCTGGCCTGCGCGTGGGCGGCACCATCGGCCATGGCGATGCTGGCCAACCGGCCCATGCGTCATCTCGGCGACATCAGTTTCGGCATCTACCTGTGGCACATGCCGGTGGTCCTGGCGCTGCTTCCGCTGCTTCCCCAAGCGTGGTCGCCGGTCGCGCGATTCTGGGCCCTGCTCGGGCTGGTGCTTCCGACCAGCGTGCTGATCGCAAACATCTCGTATCGCTTCATCGAGCGGCCCTTCCTCAACAGGAAGCCGAAGCACCTGTCCTGACAACCTCAGGGTTGACCGAGGAGGAGTTGCGGGTCGATGCGCACATCGAACCAGTTTATGCCCCAGTGCAGGTGTGGACCGCTGGCGCGACCGGTGGCACCGACGGCGGCAATGACCTGGCCTTGCTTGACGATATCGCCAACCGCGACATCGATGCGCGAGAGATGAAGGAAGGTGCTGCTGACGCCGTGGCCGTGGTCGATCACCAGGGTTCCGCCGGTCAGGTACAGGTCTGCATCCGCAAAGCTGACGATGCCGCTGGCCGGTGCCTTGACCTGCGTTCCCGTGGCAGCGGCGATGTCCATGCCGGAGTGCGGTGCGCCGGGTTTGCCGTTGTACACGCGCTGGTTGCCGAAGCGGCCACTGATGCGGCCTTCGACCGGGCGGATGAAATGCTCGGTGAAGTCGGTGCGTGCATCATCACGCTGGCGCGTGGCTGCCACCGCCGCCTGCTCACGGGCGATGCGCGCAGCAATTGCCGGTGGCGGGTCCACTGTCTTTGGTGGTACGCCATCCACCTTTTCCACCGGCCATTGGCGCGGAACCACCTCGATTCGCGCACTTTCGCTGCGGCCGTTCGCCAGCGTCACCGCAATCTTGAGCGGTCCTTGTTCATCGCGCCCAACACCAAACACCACCGTGCCATACGGAGTGATGCGAAGCTCGCGATCGGCGTAGCTCACTCTGCTTGCCGGTGGCACCTTGCCGATCACCAGCGATCCCTGCGAAGTCTGTGCCGGAAACACGATGCGTGTTTCATCGGCATCGGCAGCATGGCCAATGGAAGTGGCCAACAGCAGGAACAAGGCGATGCGGTGCAAACCGCTCACCGCGCGAACTCAAGCCTCATGCCGCGCACGGAGTCGTCGAGTTGGCCATCGTTCCAGGCCAGTTGGCCATTGACAAAGGTTGCCGCGATGCTGGAGCGGAAGGTTTCGCCCTCGAAAGGTGTCCAGGCGCAGCGGGAGAGCACCTCGCTGGCGACGACCCGGTGCGGCTTGTCGGGATCGATGATGACCAGGTCGGCGAAATAGCCTTCGCGCATATAGCCGCGCTCGCGCACATTGAACAAGGTGGCCGGCGCATGGGTGACCGATTCCACAAGTCGCTCCAGCGCAAGCTCGCCATCGAACACGCGCTCCAGGGCAACCTGCAAGGCGTACTGCACCAGGGGCAGGCCGGAAGGTGCGCTGGTGTAGGGATTGGCTTTTTCTTCCGCCAGATGCGGTGCGTGATCGGTGGCCAGCACGTCGATCCGGTATTCGGCAAGCGCCTTGGTGATGGCGATGCGGTCGGATTCATCCTTGATCGCCGGATTGCACTTGATCCTGTGGCCGAGGCGCGCGTAGTCCTTTGCGCTGAAATGCAGGAAATGCACGCAAGTCTCGGCGGTGATGCGCTTGCCGCCGACCGGACCCGGTTCGAACAGCGCCAGTTCATCCGCAGTGGAGATGTGCAGCACGTGCAGACGGGTGCCGTGCTTGCGTGCCAGCGAGATCGCCAGTTGCGTGGACTTGATGCAAGCCTCGCGTGAACGGATCAGCGGATGCTGTTCGGCGGGAATGTCATCGCCCCAGCGATCGCGAGCGCGCGCCTCGTTCGCATTGATCATCGGCGTATCTTCGCAATGGGTGATGATCGGCGCGGGTGCGTCGCGGAAGATCGCATCAAGCGTGGCCGGGTTGTCCACCAGCATGTTGCCGGTGGAGGCGCCCATGAACACCTTGATGCCGGGAGCTGCCTTCGGATCCAGTTTCTGGATCTCGGCAAGGTTGTCGTTGGTAGCGCCAAGATAGAACGCGTAATTCACCCGCGAGGAAACCCGTCCGCGCTCGTACTTGTGTTCCAGCGCATCGCGATTGACGGCCGGCGGCTTGGTGTTGGGCATTTCCATGAAGCTGGTGATGCCGCCCGCCACGCAGGCGCGCGATTCGGTTTCAATGTTTGCCTTGTGTTCCAGGCCAGGCTCACGGAAGTGCACCTGGTCGTCGATCATTCCGGGCAGCAGCCAGCGTCCTGCGGCATCGAAAACACGCTCGTTGGGCTGCGCGAATATCCGGGCGTCGATGCGCTCGATGCGGCCATTGCGAATCCGCAGGTCGCCGTCGAAGCGCCGACCTTCATTGACCATGTGGGCGTTGGTGATCAGCCAGTCATTCATGAGGGTGTCCGGGGTCGGGTTTGACGCGAAGGAACGGCTTCCAGCTGAACTGCATGGGCACCGGGTCGCAGCCACCGTCGCACAAGGGATGACAACGGAGCAAGCGATTGATCGCGAGCCAACTGCCACGAGTGGCTCCAAATCGCGCCACCGCCACGCGTGCATAGTCCGAACAACTGGGGTGAAAGCGACAGCGGGTGCCAAGCAACGGGCTGATGCAGCGCTTGTAGAATGCCAGCAGGAACAGAATGAGCCGTGACACGATAGTGATCGTTGCGCTCGCATCGGGGTGCAATCCGCAGTGGCGTTCACAGCGGTTGCCGGGGGCGGGCAACTAGGCTATAACACGCGGCCGCCGAGTCACAAGGCAAGGGCGAACATGGCAAAGAAAATGAGCAAATCCAAAGCCGCAAGTGCGTCAGCGAAGTCTGCTGCGCGTGGCAAGACCGTAGCCAAGGCGAAGGCAAGGCCAGCCGCAAAAGCCGCCAAGGCGAAACCGGTTGGCAAGGCCAAGCCTGCGCCCGCAAAGAAGCCTGTCGTGAAGAAAAAGCCTGTTGCAGGCAAGTCGGCCAAGCCGGCAAAAGCGCAAAAGCCGGCCAAGCCGCTCATCAGCAAGAAGCCGGCCAAGGCAGCCAAGCCCGTCAAGGCTGCGCGTCCGGCCAAGCCTGCTGCCAAACCGGCCGCAAAGCCGGTCAAGGCGGCAAAAGCAGCGGCCAAACCCGTCGCCAGCGCGTCCACGCGCAAGGCGTCCGTGGCCCCACCACCCACAGTCAAGAAACAGGTATCCGTGCAAGAAACCAATCGATCCGCGCCTGCAAGCGCAAAGGCAAGCGCTGGCAACAAGGCGCGCGCAGTCCGTCCGGAAAAGCAGGAGGAAGGCGCGACCATGCAAGACGGTCGTTATTCACTGCCCACCAATGTGGTGATCGACTTGCCGAAGGGCTACAAGCCATCGGTGAAAGAGGAATACATGAATCCGCGCCACCTCGAATACTTCCGCCGCAAGTTGCAGCGCTGGCGCGAGGATCTGGTCGAGGAATCCAAACAGACCATCGAGAACCTGCGTGACGAAGTGCGCGACGTGGGCGACGAAGCCGAGCGCGCCACCCGCGAAACCGAGAACTCGCTGGAGCTGCGCACGCGTGACCGCTACCGCAAGCTGATTTCAAAGATCGACAAGGCGCTCAAGCGCATCGAGGAAGGTGCCTACGGATTCTGCGAGGAAACCGACGAGGACATCGGCCTT
>SHNG01000158.1 GCA_004295005.1 Gammaproteobacteria bacterium | reverse complement strand
TATCCACGCGCACGCAGTATTCGGGGTCATTGCCAAGCCATGAGCTGGATCCACGCCTCCGGCGTGAACCCCAATCGCGGTTCCGCGTCGTGGCATATGATTTCGGCATCAAGCAAAACATTTTGCGCCTGCTGGTGGATCACGGCTGCGAGTTGGTTGTGGTGCCGGCACAGACTCCAGCGCGCGAAGTGATGGCTCTGAATCCGGATGGCGTGTTCCTTTCCAATGGTCCGGGTGATCCCGAACCCTGCACATACGCGATTGCCGCCATCCAGGAATTCATCGAGCGCAGGGTTCCCGTTTTCGGCATCTGCCTGGGTCACCAGTTGCTCGGACTGGCGGTTGGCGCACGAACCATGAAGATGAAATTCGGACACCATGGCGCCAACCATCCGGTGATTGACCTGGTGCGCGGGCAAGTCATGATTTCAAGCCAGAACCATGGATTCGCCGTGGATGAGGCAAGCCTGCCAAGGCGCGTGCGCGCCACCCACCGATCATTGTTTGACGATTCGCTGCAGGGCATCGAATTGATCGACGCGCCGGCATTCGGTTTTCAAGGACACCCGGAAGCCAGTCCTGGCCCACGGGATGTTTCCCCGTTGTTCCAACGTTTCACCCAGATGATGGAGGCGCGAGCATCTGCCGCGGCATGATCCGATATGAACCAATCCCCTGTGCTTATCCGATTCCTGGCCATTTTCTGTCTCGCGCTTGCAAGCTGTTCCTTGTGGGCGGTGACGCCGGTGACTCCGGACAAGTCCGCGAAGTCGAAAAACAAGGTCGACCTGAGCCAGACCCACTATCGGGAAGTTCAGTACGCGGAACTCGAAAACAGGATCGATTCGAAAATCGTGGTTCATACGATAAACAACACGGTGCGCAGCGGCACCCTGACCCGTTTCACCAACGCCACCATCCAGCTCAAGCTGGGCCCGGAAGCCGGTTCAATCGAACTGACCATCCCCAGCGCACAGGTGCGCAAGGTCATGCTGGAGCTCGGACCTGCCGATCCGTTGTTCGTTGACGAATCCACTGACAAGAAAGGCGAGTCTGGTGCCAAAAAGAACTGACCTGCGCACGATTCTCGTCATTGGTGCCGGGCCGATCGTCATCGGCCAGGCTTGCGAGTTCGACTATTCCGGGGCCCAGGCCTGCAAGGCCTTGCGCGATGAAGGCTATCGCGTGGTGCTGATCAACTCGAATCCGGCGACGATCATGACTGATCCGGATACGGCGGATGCGGTCTACATCGAGCCGATCAATGCGCGCATGGTCGAGAAGATCATCGCCAAGGAAAAGCCCGACGCGCTGCTGCCGACCATGGGTGGGCAGACCGCCTTGAACTGCGCGCTGGATCTGGCGGATCGCGGAGTCCTCGAGAAATACGGCGTCGAGCTGATCGGCGCCTCGCGCGAAGCGATCCGCATGGCCGAGGACCGCGAGCTGTTCCGCGTCGCCATGGGTGAAATCGGGCTGGAATGCCCGAAGGCGGAAGTGGTGCGCACCTTCGAGCATGCGCTCGATGCCCAACAGAAGGTGGGCTACCCCACCATCATCCGGCCGAGTTTCACCTTGGGCGGCTCCGGCGGCGGCATTGCCTACAACCACGAGGAGTTCGAGGAAATCGTCAAACGGGGCCTGGAGCTTTCCCCGGTCAAGGAAGTGTTGATCGAGGAGTCCGTGCTCGGCTGGAAGGAATTCGAGATGGAAGTCGTGCGCGATGCGCATGACAACTGCATCATCGTCTGTTCGATCGAGAACTTCGACCCCATGGGCGTGCACACCGGCGATTCGATCACGGTGGCGCCGGCGCAGACCTTGACCGACAAGGAATACCAGCGCCTGCGTGATGCGTCGATTGCCGTGCTGCGCAAGATCGGCGTCGATACGGGCGGCTCCAACGTGCAATTTGGCATCAATGCCGAGGATGGTCGCGTTGTCGTCATCGAAATGAATCCGCGCGTGTCACGCTCATCGGCGCTTGCTTCAAAGGCAACCGGTTTTCCCATCGCCAAGGTTGCCGCCAAGCTGGCGGTCGGCTATTCGCTTGATGAATTGCGCAATGAAATCACCGGCGGCCTGACGCCGGCTTCGTTTGAACCGGCAATCGACTACGTGGTGACCAAGATTCCGCGTTTTGCGTTCGAGAAATTCCCCGCCGCCGATGCGCGCCTGACCACGCAGATGAAATCGGTGGGCGAGGTGATGGCCATAGGCCGTACTTTCCAGGAGTCGCTGCAGAAGGCGTTGCGCGGACTGGAAACCGGCAAGAACGGACTTTCTCCGCTCGGCCTGGACACTGGCAGCGAAGAAGACAAGACAACACTGCGGCGTGAACTGCGTGAGCCGGGGCCGGATCGCATATTCCACATCGGCGATGCCTTTCGCGCCGGATTCTCGTTGCAGGATGTGTATTCGCTCACCCACGTTGACCCGTGGTTCCTCGCGCAGATCGAGGAATTGGTCCGCATTGAGGGTGATGTGCGCAGACAGGGCCTTGCGGCAATAGATGCCGAGCGCATGCGGGCCCTCAAGCGCAAGGGGTTTTCCGACTCCCGCCTCGCGGAACTGCTTGAGACCGACGAGAACGCCGTTCGCCATCTGCGCCGGGCCTTCAACGTGCGCCCGGTCTACAAGCGCGTCGATTCCTGTGCCGCGGAGTTCGCCACCACCACGGCCTATCTGTATTCAACCTATGAGGAAGAATGCGAGGCGGAACCCGGCACGCGCGAAAAAATCATGGTGCTCGGCGGCGGCCCCAACCGCATCGGGCAGGGTATCGAGTTCGATTACTGCTGTGTCCACGCCGCCCTTGCCCTGCGCGAGGATGGCTATGAAACGATCATGGTCAATTGCAATCCGGAGACGGTATCCACCGATTACGACACCTCGGATCGGCTGTATTTCGAACCGCTGACCCTGGAAGATGTGCTTGAGATCATCGACAAGGAGAAGCCGAAGGGTGTGATCGTCCAGTATGGTGGACAGACACCGCTCAAGCTTGCCCGCGCGCTGGAAGCGGCCGGGGCACCGATCATCGGTACTTCGCCGGATTCGATCGACCTGGCCGAAGACCGTGAACGCTTCCAGGCCATGATCACCAAACTGGGCTTGATGCAGCCACCCAACCGCACCGCGCGCAATGCCGACGAAGCCATCGCCCTGGCCCGCGAGATCGGCTATCCCTTGGTGGTTCGACCCAGCTATGTGCTGGGCGGTCGCGCCATGGAAGTGGTGCATGACGACCAGGACCTGTCACGTTACATCCGCGATGCCGTGCGCGTGTCCAATGATTCGCCTGTTCTGCTGGACCGTTTCCTGGACCACGCCACCGAGGTCGATGTCGATCTGGTTGCCGACGCAGAAGGCAACGTACTGATTGGCGGGGTCATGGAGCACATCGAGGAGGCTGGCGTGCATTCCGGGGATTCCTCGTGCTCGCTGCCGCCGTATTCGCTTTCTGCCGGCATGCAGGATCGCTTGCGCGAGCAGGTGAGCCTGATGGCGCGCGAACTGAAAGTCATCGGTTTGATGAACACCCAGTTCGCCGTGCAGGGCGATGCCATTTTCGTGCTTGAGGTCAACCCGCGCGCATCACGTACGGTGCCGTTTGTTTCCAAGGCCACCGGCGTGTCGCTGGCCAAGATTGCCGCCCGCTGCATGGTGGGGCGAACGCTGCGCGAGCAAGGTCTGGAAGCCGAGTTGGTGCCGGACTATTTCTCTGTCAAGGAAGCGATTTTCCCGTTTCTCAAGTTCCAGAACGTCGATCCCATCCTGGGGCCGGAAATGCGTTCCACTGGCGAGGTCATGGGCGTCGGCCGCAGCTTTGGCGAAGCCTTTGCCCGTGCCCACGAAGCGGCGGGCATCCAGCCTCCCGCGCTAGGCAAGGCGTTCCTGTCGGTGCGTGAATCGGACAAGGAACGCCTGGTACCGATTGCCCGCGATTTGTTGCGGCGCGGATTCAGCCTGGTGGCCACCGGCGGAACCTGTGCCTATCTGACGGAGCGCGGGATTCCCTGCGAACGCATCAACAAGGTCATCGAGGGACGACCGCACATCGTCGACCTGATCAAGAACCGTGAAATCGTGTTCATCGTCAACACCACCGAGGGCAAGCAGGCGATCGCGGACTCGTTCTCGATCCGGCGCCAGGCCCTGCAACAGCGTGTCACCTATTCCACGACCATATCCGGAGCCAAGGCCTTGCTTCATTCCATGGATTTTCGCGACAGCGGGGAAGTCAACAGCCTGCAGGATCTGCACAGGGAGCTGCAGGCATGAACCGGGCACCGATGACAGCGCAGGGTGCGCAGCGGCTGCGCGAGGAACTGGAGCGGCTCAAGTCGGTCGAGCGCCCGCGCATCATCAAGGACATTGCCGAGGCGCGCGCCCATGGCGACCTCAAGGAGAATGCGGAGTACCACGCCGCGCGCGAAATGCAGGGGTTCATCGAAGGCCGCATCAAGGAGCTGGAAGCCGCACTCAGCTACGCCGACGTCATCGATATTTCGCGGCTCAACCCGGGCAGCCGCATCGTGTTTGGCGCCACCGTGGAGCTGGCCGACGAGGACAGCGGAGAATCCATCACCTATCAGATCGTTGGCGATCTGGAAGCGGACATCAAGCGCAAGCTCATTTCAGTATCCTCACCGCTGGCGCGGGCGCTGATCGGCAAGAGCGAGGGAGACTGCTTCGACTTCCAGGCTCCCAATGGAAAGCGCAGCTACGAGATCGTTGCCGTTCGTTATGCGCAGTGAGTACGCTGCTGGCCAGCGCCCGCAATGGCATTGGCCAGCCGACTAGTCCCGCATGTCGTACGGTGCCCAACGCAAGTTGATATTGCTGTTGCCGCTGTGGAGGCGTTGCCTGGCTTCCGAAGTGCTGGCCAGTGGCGCGCTCGCCGGCTGGTGCAGTCGCGGCCAGCAACTGGATGCGCTGGATCCCGGCAATGACGGCATCCTTGCAAGCTGTTTCGAATGGTCTGGCGGATCGCTTCCCGTGGCAGCACTGCGCAGGCAGGCCGAGCTTGGGGATGCCGGCGATTCGAATTGGCTATGCGCGGACCCGGCGCATGTGCGTGCCGACATGGCCACCGCACGCATGCTGGCCTGCGGTGCGATGGGCTTGACTGACTTCCAACGCGAGCGCATCGCACGTGACTTGGGTTCCCTGTTCGGTGATGCGGGCTTCGAGTTTGACGCGCCTGGCAACGAGCGCTGGTATGTGCGCGCGATGCGCGGGTCCGAATTGCCCCTGTGTGGCGCGCCCGACGAAGTCATGGGTGATGATCTCAAGCTGCATCTTCCGGCTGGAACCGCTGGCAGGCTTTGGCGGCGCCTGTTCAATGATGCGCAGGTCCTCCTGCACAACCATCGAGTCAATTCCGAACGTGCTGCGCGTGGTGCAATCAGCATCAACAGCCTGTGGTTCTGGGGGGGCGGGGTCTTGCCGAACCGGGTTCGCGCACACGTGCACCATGTTGTCACTGACAGACTCGAAGTTCGAGCACTTGCTGAGCGCGCGGGAATCGCATGGAAACCGCTGCGGGCAGAATCCCTTGTTGGTGCGTTGGCGGATGCTGAATCCGATGCCGTCATTGCGCTTGACCTCGTGGAATTGCGTGATCGCGAGCTCGAATCCGGTTGGCTGCAAGCGGTCCAGGACTGTTTGCGCACCAGGCAGGTGGATCTGCTCGAGCTTCGCTTTGCCTCGGGTGAACGTTTCTGCGTGAATCGCTGGCAACGCATGAAATTCTGGAAGCCGATTCAGCGGCTGGGCTCGTGAAGGCGCTGGAAATCCGACGCCGCGAACTGGCCGAGGCCCTGGTCGAGTGGCCGGCGGACATGCATCCCGTGTTGCGAAGGGTGCTTGCCGGGCGCGGCATCCGCAGTCCTGCGGAGATCGAGCATCGTCTGGTGAATCTTGCTGCGCCGGTGCATCTTGGCGGAATCGACAGTGCCTGCGAATTGCTTTGCGATGCCATCGACAGGCAACGCCAGATCGTCATCGTCGGCGACTTTGACGCCGATGGCGCCACCGGCACGGCGGTCGCCGTGCGCGGCTTGCGCATGCTGGGTGCAGGCAGGGTGGACTATCGGGTACCCAATCGCGCCTTGCATGGGTACGGATTGAGCGCGGCGCTGGTGGAATCGATGCACGAGGTGGTGCCCGACCTGATCGTCACCGTCGACAACGGCGTTGCCAGCATTGCCGGCGTTGCGGCGGCACGTGAGCGCGGCATCGATGTGCTGGTCACGGACCATCACTTGCCGGGCGCCGAACTGCCCGATGCCAATGTGATCGTCAATCCGAATCTTGCCGGTGATGGATTTCCGAGCAAGGCACTGGCCGGCGTTGGCGTGATGTTCTATGTGTTGCTTGCGCTGCGTGCGCACATGCGCAAGCTCGGCCGATTTGCAGCGGGTACCGCTGCGGAGCCGGATCTTTCCAGCCTGCTCGACCTGGTGGCGCTTGGCACGGTTGCGGACATGGTCAGCCTGGACCGGAACAATCGAATCCTGGTTGCCGCCGGCCTGCGCCAGATTCGCAACGGTCGGGCCTGTGCGGGCATTCGCGCCTTGTTGCAGACTGCGGATCGGGATCCGGCAACGCTGACGACGGCGGACCTGGGGTTTGCGGTGGCTCCGCGCATCAATGCCGCAGGGCGCCTGGAAGACATGGGTCTGGGAATTGAATGCCTGACCACGGACGATGATGCGTCCGCGCTTGAACTTGCGCATCGGCTGTCCGAAATAAACGCCGAGCGGCGTGAGCTGCAGTCGCAGATGGTGGAGCAGGCGGAAGCAGCCGTGGCGGGATGGATCGAAACGCACAGCGAACAGACCTTGCCCAGTGGTGTCGTTCTGTTCGAACAGGAGTGGCACCCGGGTGTGGTTGGACTGGTTGCATCGAGGCTCAAGGAAAAGTTGCACCGCCCGGTGGTGGCTTGTGCGCCGGCAATGGACGGCAGCCCGGAGATTCGTGCATCGCTGCGCTCGATCCGGGGAGTCCATGCACGCGACATCCTCGCTGAGATTGACGCCAATGAACCGGGTTTGATCCAGCGTTTCGGTGGACACGCGATGGCGGCAGGATTGACCCTTTTGCGAGCCTCGCTGGAACGATTCACCTCGGCGTTTGCGGAAACCGTGCGGCGGCGTGCGGCTCCGGAGCTGTTCATTCCGGTCTTGCTCAGCGACGGTCCCCTGATGCCTGATGAGTTCAACATGGAATTGGCCGAGCTCTTGCGCCATGCCATTCCGTGGGGACAGGGCCTGAGTGAACCCACGTTTGACAACACTTTCGAACTGAAGTCCTTCAGTATCGTTGGCGGTCGCCACTGGCGCATGCAGTTGAGCCTGGAAGGATCGCGCACGCCGCTTGCGGCCATGTACTTCAATGCCGGGGAAGGTGCCGCTCCGCCCGCCCGCATGCATGCGGCCTATCGCCTGGACATCAACGCCTGGCGTGGGCAACGCGCCTTGCAGTTGATCGTGCAGCATGTGCAGGCGGCCTGATCGCGGGGGGGAATGGCAGAAGGCCGGCAGCAGTGCGATCTGTTTTGCTATTCTTTGCGGCCCCACACTGCACTGCACCATATCCGTGATCGAAGCCAACCCCATCCGCGCCCGCATCGACGACCTCAGCCAACGCCTGCAATCCCTACGGGGGTATCTTTGACTTCGATACCAGGGCCGAACGTCTGGAAGAAGTCAGCCGCGAGCTGGAAAACCCCGAAATCTGGAACGATCCCGCGAGTGCCCAGGAGCTGGGCAGGGAGCGCGCCCAACTCGAGCGCGTGGTCAACGGCATTCGCAGCCTGAGCAGGGGTCTCGACGACGCCCGCGAGCTGCTCGATCTCGGCGAATCCGAGGGCGATGAAGCCACCGTTGCCGGTGTCGATGCCGATGCCACAGCCATCGCCGAGAAAGTGGAGAAGCTCGAGTTCCAGCGCATGTTCTCCGGTGAGATGGATGGTGCCAATGCCTTCGTGGACATCCAGGCAGGTGCCGGTGGCACGGAGGCGCAGGACTGGGCCGAGATGCTTTTGCGCATGTACCTGCGTTGGGCGGAGGGCAAGGGCTGGAAGACCGAACTGCTCGAAGCCTCGGCCGGTGAGGTTGCCGGCATCAAGAGCGCCACCTTCAAGGTTGAGGGCGACTACGCCTACGGCTGGCTGAAGACCGAAATCGGCGTGCATCGACTGGTGCGCAAGTCACCTTTCGACTCCGACAATCGACGGCACACCAGTTTCACGTCGGTGTTCGTCTCGCCCGAGATCGACGACAACATCGACATCGAGATCAACCCTGCCGACCTCAAGACCGACGTGTATCGATCATCCGGCGCGGGCGGACAGCACGTGAACAAGACCGAATCGGCGGTTCGCATCACCCATGTGCCCAGTGGCGTGGTGGTGGCCTGCCAGACCGGTCGTTCCCAGCATGCCAATCGCGACAGCGCGATGAAGATGCTGCGCGCCAAGCTCTACGAAATCGAGTTGCAGAAGCGCAATGCCGAAAAGGACGCGTTGGAAGCCACCAAGTCGGACATCGGCTGGGGCAGCCAGATCCGCAACTACGTGCTGGACCAGAGCCGCATCAAGGATCTGCGCACCGGAGTCGAGCGCACCGATACGCAACGGGTGCTGGATGGTGATCTTGACGAGTTCATCGAAGCCAGTCTCAAGTCCGGGCTCGATGCCGGCGCAAAACGCAGCGATGCCTGAGTTCAGGATTCCATCGGATACTCACACAACCGAGCTTTGGAAGCAGCGATGAACGCAACTGGCAGGACCGATCAATCCAGCGTTTCCCACGGCAGCCCAGTGCTTGCGCAGGATGAAAACAAGTTGATTGCCGAACGTCGCGAGAAGTTGCGTGGCTTGCGTGAGGGCGGCATTGCCTATCCCAACGATTTTCGCATCGATGCATTTGCCGGTGACCTGCAGGCGGAGTTTGCGGATGCGCAAACGTGGAATGCGGAGGCTATCGCGGCACAGAAGCGCAGGGTGCGCGTGGCCGGACGCATGCTCGCGCGACGCATCATGGGCAAGGCAAGCTTCGCGCAGATCCAGGACATGAGTGGGCAGATCCAATTGTTCCTGCAAGGCACGTCACTGGGTGATTCCTATGACGCCTTCAAGGGCTGGGACATCGGTGACATCGTCGGTGCTGAAGGCGAGCTCATGCGTACGCGCACGGGTGAGCTGTCGATAAAGCTGGATTGCATCCGTCTGTTGACCAAGGCCTTGCGCCCGTTGCCGGACAAGTGGCATGGCCTTGCCGATATCGAGCAGCGTTACCGGCAGCGCTACGTGGACCTGATCGTCACGCCGGAGTCGCGCCAGGCGTTCCAGTTGCGCTCGCGGGCCATTGGCTTCATGCGCCAGTGGCTGGAGTCGGAACCCAGGCGGTTCATGGAAGTCGAGACGCCGATGATGCATGTGATTCCGGGCGGCGCCACGGCCAGGCCCTTCGTCACCCATCACAACGCGCTGGATCTCGAGCTTTACCTGCGCGTTGCGCCTGAGCTGTATCTCAAGCGCCTGGTCGTGGGCGGCTTCGAACGTGTCTACGAGATCAACCGGAATTTCCGCAACGAAGGTGTTTCCACCCGGCACAATCCGGAATTCACCATGCTCGAGCTGTACCAGGCCTACGCCAGTTACACCGAGATCATGGACCTGACTGAAGCGCTGCTGCGGGAAACCGCACTGGCGACGCTGGGTCGCTGCAACTTGCAATGGGAGGGCAGGGATATCGACCTCGGCCCCGCCTTCAAGCGCTTGCGCATGGATGATGCGGTGCTTGAGTTCAATCCGCAGATTCGGCGCGGGGAATTGCGCGATCGCGACGCCTTGGCGCGCCATTGCGAGCGCCTGCGTATCCCGGTCAAGGCCGGATCCGGCTGGGGCAAGTTGCTGTTGGAGATTTTCGAGAGCACGGTCGAAGAGCACCTGATCCAGCCCACCTTCATCACCGCGCACCCCGTGGAGGTTTCGCCGCTGGCTCGGGAGAGCGATCGTGAACCGGGCATCACCGACCGTTTTGAACTCTTCATTGGCGGCAAGGAATTGGCCAACGGCTTTTCCGAGTTGAACGATCCCGAGGATCAAGCCGCCCGCTTCAAGGCCCAGGTGGACGCCCTGGCTGCCGGCGACAACGAAGCCATGCATTTCGATGCCGATTACATTCGGGCATTGGAGTACGGATTGCCTCCCACCGGAGGGCTCGGCATCGGCATCGACCGTCTGGTGATGCTGCTGGCCAATGTCGGTTCCATTCGGGATGTGTTGCTTTTTCCCTACATGCGGCCTTCCGCCTGAGATCCAGTTCGCAATTGATGGCCCGACGGGAGCTTTGAACGTTTTCCGAACCTGCCGGGCAGCGCCGCGCCAATGACGTTGTGTTAGCCTTCGGGCTGATTCCCGTGTGCGGGAACCTTCAGGCAGGGAACTGGACGCAGCGGATCTTGTGGAGGCGGAATGGACCTCGAAACTGCTGGAGGAAACGACTTGAACGTCTTGATTGTCGACGACCAGGCCTCGGCACGAACCATGCTCAGGCATGTCGTCGAGGGAATTGGCCCGGTAGTCAAGGTCAGCGATTTCGGCAATCCGATTGACGCCTTGCGCTGGTCGGAAAACAACACCACTGACTTGTTGCTTCTCGACTACCGCATGCCGGAAATGGACGGCCTGGAATTTGCGCGGCGCTTTCGTCGTCCGATTTCCCGCCGTGACGTGCCGATCGTGCTGATCAGCGTGGTCGGTGACGAACCGGTACGCCAGGCAGCCCTCGATTCGGGCGTCATCGATTTTGTCATCAAGCCGGTGCGCCCGCGCGAGCTGCGTTCGCGCTGCAAGAACCTGCTGCAGATGCGTCGCCAGGGCGAATCCATCAAGGAACGCGCGCGTGCCCTGGAGCAGAAGGCGCTCGATAGCGCCCATGAGGTGAGCTTTCTTGAGCACGACATCCTGTTGCGTCTGGCCAGGGCGGTCGATCAAAGGGAACTTGGTGCGGGCGCCCATCTCATGCGCATGGCACGCTATTGCGGACTCATTGCTGCAGGTTTGGACATGCCCGAGGAAGACGTGCACGTCCTGATCCAGGCTGCGCCCTTGCATGACATCGGCAAGATCGGCGTTCCCGAGTCGATATTGCTCAAACCCGGATGCCTGGATGATGCGGAAATGGCCATCATGCGGCGCCACCCCCTGATTGGTGAGCAGATCCTGCGCGACAGCCGGAACAAGGTGGTCCAGGCTGCGGCGCTGATTGCGCTGCGTCACCATGAACGCTGGGATGGCAGCGGTTACCCGGATGGACTCAAGGGTGAGCAGATTCCCCTCGTCGCCCGAATCGTGGCGGTTGCCGACGTATTCGACGCGCTGACGACCGAGCGCCCCTACCATCCGGCGTGGGGGATCGATGATGCATTCGACTACCTGCAACAACATGCTGGCACACTTTTTGATAGCGATTGTGTGCGAGTCCTGCTGGCCAACCGATCCAAGGCAACACAGATCCAGCAGGAGCAGGTGTCTTCGGGTGGCGATCACTGAGGCTACGGCCAGGTTTGCCTGTTTGTGCCGCATGCCGGTTCGGATCGGAGCAATCCAACAGCCGCGTACAACCCGTTTGACTGTTCAACAACGGCGCAAGCAATTCAATCGGCAATGGACGTGCGAGGCAATCGGGCATGATCACCGATATTGTTGAAGGCATAGGCGACAAATCCGAATCCGCCTTGCGTCATATCCTGAAGGCGCAGGCCACCCTGCGCATCATGGTCGCCGTCCCGGTCATCATCGTGGAGACCATCCTCTACCTGGGTTCGCCGGCCAGTGTCGCTTCCCGCCTGGTGGTCCTGTCCGCTTTGTACTGTGCCTACATCCTGGCATTGCGCGTTCTTGTACATTTCCCGAAGATCGTGTCATCGCGTGCGCTGCTGGTGGCGACGGCGGTGCTGGATCCGTTGGCGCTCACTGCATGGCTGGTCGTTACCGGTGAATACGGCGGGCTGATCGTGGGCTTCTACCTGTTCACCATTCTCGGCTTCGGCTTCCGCACCGGTCGTCCATTGATGTACCTGTGCCAGTTGACGGCTGTGGCCGGATTCCTGCTGGTTTGCCTGAGCGTTCCCTATTGGCAGGAACACCTGACCACCTTTCTGGCCTTGCTCATACCCTTGCTGGTGGTGCCCATGTACGCCGGCATGCTGATCAGGTCCTTGCGCGAGTCGCGCGAGCTGGCGGAACGGGAAAGCAAGGCCAAGTCGGAACTGTTGGCCAAGGTGAGTCACGAATTGCGCACTCCCCTTGCCGGAATCATTTCCGCAACGGAATTGATGGCGGGCGAGGCTACCCAGGACGTGGTCAGGCGACGGGCAGATACCATCCTGTCGCTGTCCGGCAAGCTGCTGCGCGAAATCAATGATCTGCTGGATGAAGCAAAGCTCGATGCCGGCGCAACCCGGCTCGAGGTCGCGCCGGTGGACATCAAGGCCCAGGTCGACCTCGCGCATGCCGCGCTGGCTGAGATCGCCCTCAGGAAAGGCATCGATTTCCAGATCAGGGTGGATCCAGCCATCGTGGATCGCGTGCAAACCGACGCGCATCTCTTGGGGCGGGTGCTTCTCAATCTGTGTGGCAATGCGGTGAAGTTCACCGACCAGGGACATGTTCGCCTCGCGGTTGACCTGGTTCGCGCGGACGATTCCCTATACGTCCTGCGCTTCAGCGTCTCCGACACGGGTATCGGCATTCCTGATGCCTTCAAGGACAGGATATTCCAGCCGTTCTCGCAAGGGCAGGGAACACACCTGAAGTATGGTGGAACCGGATTGGGCCTGGTCATTGCGCGCCAGATTGTCGAACTGATGGGCGGAGTCCTGCGTTTCGAGAGCGAGAGGGGTCATGGGGCGCGCTTCTGGTTCGAAGTCCCCCTGGATCGATGTCCGCCACTCGTCGAGGAGAATACGGGAGAAGCTCCGCTGGACTCGGCGATTTCGACGCCGAAACGGATTCTGGTGGCGGAAGACAACGAAACCAACCTGATCCTTCTGCGGGAACTTCTGGAAATCGATGGCCACGTGGTAACGACCTGCAGCAGTGGTACCGAGGCCCTTGAGGTTCTTGCCGAGCACGATTTCGACCTGATCCTGCTGGACTACAACCTCGGCGACATGGACGGCGTGCGCGTGTTGCAGACCTGGCAGTTCGGGCGGGCCAGGACAACGCCGGCCTTGTTCCTCACCGCGGATACCACCCAACAAACGGCTCTGCGCATAAAGGAATGCACGAACGACTCGTTTGTGCTGTACAAGCCGGTCACGCTCTTGAAGTTGCGCAAGGCCCTGGGGGCAATTGAAGCATCCGAACCGGACCTCGCCGAACAAGCGGAGATTCCGCAAGAGGTTTCACATTTGGTTGTGCGACTGGCAAGACCCGCCTTGACCAGTGTGGCGGTGACCGCGCTGGATGCAGAAGTGATTTCCGAACTCAAGACGGTCAGCCACCGCGCGGAGTTCTTCCCGAGCCTGTTGCGCGAGGCGGAGCACGACATGGTGCGCTGTGTGCAGCAAATTCTCGAGGCGCTGGCAAGGCGCCAGCATGGCGCGGTTCGCGATGCGGCACATGCGCTCAAGGGTGTCAGCGGCAACGTTGGCGCAGTGCGCGTCTATGCCTTGGCGAGCAGCCTGATGGCGACACCGGGGGACGACTTGGATCGCAGCGCTGAACGCTGGGCGGCGGACGTCTCCGATGCCCTGCAAATCACCATTGCCGCCTTGCGCAGGGAAATTGAAGCCGCTGGCGGCGCTGACGAGTCAAGCGGCGGCTCGGCCTCGTTGCATCTTCGCTAGTGCATCCATCACCCGCAGGTTATGGCTGCTCAACTGCATGGCGACCTGCGTCCACTCCTCGACAACCGTGCGCAATTCCTTCAGGTCCAATGACTGCAGGCGTCGGCGGCTGCGCTGGAGCATCAGGCGAGCCTGGCGCTGGCGTGCGTGATTGGCAATCAGCTTCTCCACCGCTGCTTGACCCTCTCCACGCGCGCAGACCTCATCCACGACGCCCATTTCCTTGAGGGCTGATGCGTTGTAGATGCGACCATCCGACAGCATGCGTTCGGCAGCGCGAATGCCGATGCGCTGCGCCAGCAGACTCATGCCGCCGGTGCAGGGGAACAGTCCAAACAGGATTTCCGGAAAGCCGAATTCGCTGTGTTCCTCGGCAACGATGTAGTCGGCTGCCAGCGCGGTCTCGAAGCCGCCGCCAAGGGCGCGGCCCTGAACCAGTGCAATCGTCGTTGCGTCATGGCCGAGCAGGCTGGACCATTCATGCAGCATGCTTGCGCACTGCATTGAGTAACTCCGCAGCGTCGTCACATCCTTGCGCAGGATGCAATCCCGGAACAGCAACAAATCACCGCCCAGGCTGAAGTAGTCCGGGTGCGCAGACCGCATCACGGTGTAGTGCACGCTTTGTCTGCCGCCGGCCACGGGCCAGCTTACGCCACGGTTCTGCATGTCCGTGAGCAGCCCATGCAGCTCATTGAGCAGTTCTGGCGAGAAATGCGGAGCGCTGCCATCGATGCCGGCTGGCAGTGTCAGCCAGAGTGTGTGATTCGAATCAGGATCGAATCGAGTCTGGACCAGTTTCGGTGCTGGTGCCTGTTGCACGGCATGGGCGATTCTCATGGCGCTCTCCTCAAGGGTGGGCGCCTCCCGGTGAAGCGCCGCTTACGAAGTTTTCTCCGCTGAACTAGGGAATTTCGTGAGCGAATCGTGCTCCTTTGAAACAATTAGTGCCACATTGGTGCCACCGAATCCTGCGGAAAGGGACGTGGCGTGCGTCACTTGCCCATCGAGGACGGGCTGTTGGCAGACATGTTTGAGTGCGCATTCCGGGTCGACTTCGACCAGATGGGCGGTGGCCGGCAGGAATCCGGCATGCACGGCCAAGGTGCACACGGCCAGTTCGATGGCGCTGGCAGCCCCCAGCAAATGGCCGTGAATGGCCTTGGTTGAACTGACTGGCAGGCGTGACACATGCTCTGCAAAGGTCTGCCGTATCGCTGCCGCTTCGACGGGGTCACCACCCCGGGTGGCTGTTGCATGGGCGTTGTAGTAATCGATTTGCGTCGCTTCCAGGTTGGCGTCTTCCAATGCCGCGCGCAGGGCCGCGGCTTGCCCTGCCGTATCTGGGGAGCCGATATGAAACGCGTCCGAGGCGATGCCATAGCCGGAAATCCTGCCGTAGCGGCGCGCCGAGCGCCGGTCGGCATGCTGCCTGGACTCAAGCATCAGAAAGACTGCTCCCTCGCTGATGACGAGGCCGGAACGGTCCATCGAGAAGGGTCGACAGCTGCGCCCGACGTCGTCCACGCAAGGTTCTGCCAGTGCCCGCAAGCCGCCCCACAGGGCGATGAAGGTCGGCGTCAATGCCGCTTCAGCGCCGCCAACCAGGGCCATGTCCAGGTAGCCATCACGGATGGCGCGGAATCCCTCGCCGATGGAAACGCCGGAAGACGAGCAGGCGCTGCTGTTGGTCACGACCGGACCCTGGATCTTGTGCCTGATCGAGATCAACGCGGGAGCGGCATTGAGCATGCTCGCCATGATGGTGAACGGGCGTGATGAGCGGGTCCGATCCAGCTCGAACTGCTTGACCCAGTCGTGTTCGGTCTTCACACCGCCGGCCACAGAGCCATAAAAAAGGCCGGCGCGCTGGCCGCACTCTGCAAAGCCGGTGAATCCGGCATCTTCGATGGCCTGGTCGGCCGCGAGCATTGCAATCTGGCTGCAGCGATCAAGGTAAGGCAGCTCAAGCTTGCTGAACCGGCCACTGAAATCGATGCCGATCTGGCCAGCGGGCACGGGTTTCGAAAGCGCATCGGATTGCCAAAGCCCAATGCCGGACCGATTGCCGAGCAGGCTGTCTTCGAGTTCGGCGACCGACAAACCAATCGGCGACAGGATACCGATGCCGGTTATCAGGACATCGCTGCTGCGGTGGGTCATGGCGCTCAGGATTTCTCCAGATTCCTGCTGATCAGGTTTGCAACGTCTCCCAGGGTGGCGTCCCTTGGCAGGGCCATGTCGTCAAGTTTCACCCCGAGCCTGTCTTCGACATCCAGCATCACATCGAGGACCATCATCGAATCGAGGCCAACGCTGCGCAGGGTCGCTTCCCGGGTCAATCCGGCCGGATCCAGGTCGAATCGCTCGTTAAGGAACTGCTGCAGCGAAGCGAAAATCTGGTCTGCATCGGGTTGGCTCATGGGCTTGCCTTATGCCTCCAATTATTCAATTCGGATGTGCTTGTTGCCGACAGCGTGGCGTCCGCGCAGGTTTTGGGGCGACGCCAAACCCAAGCGAGCATGGATGCATTCAGGCAACCCCTGTTGTCCACTTCAGGGACTTGAATGGACGCCTTGCACGCACCTGATGTCAATGCACATGCACGTGGCGAAACCATCGAGTGAGCGCATCTGAATTGTACGGGACATTGCGAGAACGCGGCATTCGGCATCTTGCGATGTCCAAACGGGATGCGGAGTGGCGGGCACAATGGATGTCGATGAGGAATGGGTGGTGTGTGCCTGGAGCCGGGTCCGATCTGCGGTTGGAGGCGGCTGGTTGAACGGCGGTCGGCGCATTCGCAGGGTTTTCCCACGATCTCCACGGAACAGCGGGGCTGGCTGGCACATATGTTGCTTGGTGTAATCAACCGGAAGGCGTGGTCAGACCGCGCGTTCCAGAAAATGGATGGGCGGGAATCGGGCCATCCACGTTGCCGACAGCGGAGCCATGAATGAGCAGTGACGAATCATCCAGGCGGTTTGTGCGCCACTCGCGCATGCACATACGGCTGGTTGCGCTGATCAGCATGGGTGCCCGGTCCTGGGAGGCGGTTGTCGACAACATCTCGGCCTCGGGAATGCTGGTAATCCAGCCCGAGGATTGCGAAGTCAGCCCTGGCCAGCGCTGCGTGCTGGATTTGCTGGTTGGCGAAGGCAGGCACATCCACCTGGAAGCGCTGGTAACACGAACCAACGCGGAGCGTATTGCCTTTTCCTTTACCCGCATCCCCGAGGAAAAGGAGCGGATCCTGTGGGACCTGCTCGGTCATCATGCCGATGAGATGGAGTCCCCGCCCGGCGACATGCACGCGCGGTAGCCGATCAGCCTACTTGCCGGTTGGTGCCGCATCCCGCAGTTCGCGTCTGAGGATCTTGCCGACATTGGTTTTTGGCAGGGATTCCCTGAATTCGATGATCTTCGGCTGCTTGTAGCCGGTCAGCTCGGTCCGGCAATGGGCACGAATGGCCTCCTCGCTGAGTGCCGGGTCCTTTCTCACCACCACCAGCTTGACCGCCTCGCCACTCTTCTCGTCCGGTACGCCGATGGCAGCGACTTCCAGAACGCCGGGGAGCGAGGCCACCACATCCTCGATCTCGTTGGGATAAACGTTGAATCCGGAGACAAGAATCATGTCCTTCTTGCGGTCAACGATGTAGAAAAATCCGTTCTCGTCCATGCGCGCAATGTCACCGGTGTGCAACCAGCCCTGTGCATCCAGCACCTTGGCGGTTTCCTCCGGACGCTGCCAGTAACCTTTCATCACCTGCGGACCGCGAACGCACAGTTCGCCAACCTCGCCGATCCCGAGTTCCTGGCCATCATCGTTCTGGATACTCACTTCCGTTGACGGAACCGGCAGCCCGATGGAGCCGTTGTACCCCGCAAGGTCGAGCGGATTGATGCACACCGCCGGCGAGGTTTCCGTGAGTCCATAGGCTTCGGCCAGGGTCGAGCCGGTCACCTGCTTCCAGCGATCGGCGACCGCACGCTGCACCGCCATGCCGCCGCCCAGGGTCATGTGCAGGCCGGAAAAGTCCAGATCACTGAATCCCGGCGTATTGAGCAAGCCATTGAACAGCGTGTTGACTCCCGTGATGCAACTGTATTTGACGCGCGCAAGCTCGGCGACAAAACCCTTCATGTCACGCGGGTTGGTGATCAGGTGATTGAGCCCGCCGATCTTCATGAAGGTCAGGCCATTCGCGGTGAGCGCGAAGATGTGATAGAGCGGCAGGGCGGTGATGATGACTTCCTCGCCCTCTTTCATCTGCGCGCCAAACCAGGCGCTGGCCTGCTGCATGTTCGCGATCAGGTTGCGGTGGGTCAGCATGGCGCCCTTGGCAACGCCGGTGGTGCCCCCGGTGTATTGGAGGAAGGCGATGTCTCCGGAATCGACCGGGATTGCGGGCAGGCTGCCACTGGCGCCACGCCGCAGAGCGTCGACGAAGCGGATTTCCCTGGCCAGCGAGTACGCCGGGACCAGCTTTTTCACGCGCCGGATGACGAAATTGGTGATCACGGATCTCGGAAAGCCGAGCAGATCGCCAACGCCGGTCGTGATGGTGTGCTTCACGGGCGTGCTGGCGATCACCTCGGCGAGGGTATGGGCAAAATTCTCCAGCACGATGATTGCCGTGGCACCCGAGTCCTCGAGCTGATGCTTCAGCTCGCGTGCGGTGTACATCGGATTGGTGTTGACGATGACCAAACCCGCCCGCAGCGCGCCACAGATCGCAATCGGATACTGCAATACATTGGGCATCATCATGGCGATGCGATCGCCCTTGCCCATCTTCAGGTCGTTGACCAGGAAACGTGCAAACTGGTTGCTGAGCGTGTCCAGTTCGCCGTAGCTGATGGTGCGCCCCATGTTCGAGAACGCAGGCCGGTGCCGGAAGCGCTTGAAACTGCTTTCCAGCAGGGCCACGATCGACGCGAATTCGTTGAGGTCAATGTCGGCAGGGATCCCCGCAGGGTAACTGTTCAACCAGGGTCGTTTGTTGCTGCCAGACATGCATCCTCCCGAATCGGGTTTGAGGTAGCGGAAGCGGCCGTCACGGCCGGGGTTCCGTACATGAGCGTATTGATCGCGATTGCACCACAGGCGTCGAAGCTGCGGCAAGGAGCGCTGCAACGCTGGAGAGTATCCATGGTATCGAGGGCTGGCCGAAGGCGCGCGGACAAGGCTGCATGGGGGCAATGGACCTGGATGTTGGGCGCTGCCTTTTTGGGTGCGATACTCGCATCCTGCCAGCGCAGCAGTGATGAGGAGCAACTCCTTCAGGCGATTGATGCCATGGAAATTGCCGTCGAGGCCGGCGAGACCAGCGACTTCATGGAGTACCTGGCCGAGGACTTCACCGCAAATGACGGGGAGTTGGACCGCACAGCCATGCAACGGCTGCACGTGGCACAGTCCCTGGCCTACACGCACATCGGCGTCGTGCGAACCGGCACCGACATTCAGGTCACCGACCAGCGGGCAAACGTGCAAATCACCCTGCTGCTGGAGGGTGGCAGCGGACGCTGGTTGCCAGAGCGCGGTTCAAGCATCGAGATATCCAGTGGCTGGCGCCTGCGAGATGGCGAATGGAAATGCGTCAATGCGCAGTGGGAACGCAAGCTCTAGGGAAACCCTGAACAAGTACGGAGCTCATTCGTCGCGAGCAAGCTCGCTCCCACAAATCAAGCAATGGTGGGAGCGAGCTTGCTCGCGACAAACCTTGTTCAGACCATTCCTGGCAAGAAGTCGCAAAGCAGGGGCAACGCGGCGAGCGCGCGAGGGGCGGTCGCGTGTTTTGCTTCAGCCTGCTTTTGCGGGGCTCGCAAGCTGGCGCAAGACGTACTGCAGGATGCCGCCATGGCGATAGAACTCGCGCTCCTTCGGCGTCGCAAGCAACACATCCACCGTAAACCGAACTTTTGAACCATCGGCGCGGGTGGCCACGACGCTGGCTTCGCGTGCATTGCCCTTGTCCAGGCCGCTGATGTCGTAGCGCTCCTTGCCGTTGAGGCCCAGCTTGGCCGCGCTGTCGCCAGGCTTGAAATGGCAGGGCAAGACGCCCATGCCGACCAGGTTGGAACGGTGAATGCGCTCGAAACTTTCCGCGATGACCGCCCGGACGCCGAGCAGCAAAGTGCCCTTGGCTGCCCAGTCACGCGAGGAGCCGGTGCCGTATTCCTTGCCGGCAATCACGACCAGCGGCGTGCCCTCGGCCTTGTACAGCATGGCGGCATCGTAAATCGGCAGCTCCCGGTTCGTTGGCAGGTGCAGGGTAAATCCGCCTTCCACCCCGTCCAGCATCAGGTTCTTGATGCGGATGTTCGCAAACGTGCCACGCACCATCACCTCATCATTGCCGCGGCGCGAGCCGTAGGAATTGAAGTCCCTGGGCTGCACGCCGTGCTCGATCAGATAGCGGCCGGCCGGGGAATCCTTCTTGATGGTTCCCGCCGGGGAGATGTGATCGGTGGTAATCGAGTCCCCGAACAGGCCGAGTACATTGGCCCCGATGATGTCGGTGACCTCGCCGACCTGCATGCGCATGCCGTGGAAATAAGGGGGCGCCTTGACGTAGGTCGATGCTCCCCATGCGTACTGGTTGCCGTCCGGGGATGCAATGTGGTTCCAGCGCGAATCGCCCTTGAAGACATCGGCATAGTTCGAGGTGAACATGCCGGGATTGATGGCTCCGGCAATGGTATCGGCGACCTCCTTGTTCGATGGCCAGATGTCCTTGAGATAAACCGGCATGCCATCCTTGCCGACCCCGAGCGGATCGGTTTCCAGATTGATGTCGACGGTGCCGGCCAATGCGTAGGCAACCACCAGCGGCGGCGAGGCCAGGTAGTTCATCTTCACTTCCGGATGCACGCGTCCCTCGAAATTGCGGTTGCCCGAGAGCACCGAGACCACGGCGAGGTCGCCTTCGGCAATCTCCTTGCTGACTTCGGCGGGCAACGGCCCCGAGTTGCCGATGCAGGTCGTGCAGCCGTAGCCGACGACATAGAAGCCGACCTTCTCCAGTTCATGCAGCAAGCCGGTCTGCTTGAGGTAATCAGTCACCACCAGGGAACCGGGCCCCAGCGAGGGTTTGACCCAGGGCCTCGAAACCAATCCCCGCGCCGCTGCGTTTCGGGCCAGCAGCCCGGCGGCGATCATCACTGCCGGGTTCGATGTGTTGGTGCAGGATGTGATGGCGGCAATCACAACGGCGCCATCCTGCAAGGGCACCTTGGGGACATGCGACCCGGTGGCGCAGGCGCTCGTGTCATGTCCAACGGCGGTCGAGCCGCCTTCGCCTTCAAAGCGGTTGACGGATGCCGACCTCGGTTTGCGGGAAGCAGTCATCCCCGCGAGGGCTGCTTCGTAATTGGTCTGCATGTCGCCGAGCAGGACGCGGTCCTGCGGCCGCTTGGGTCCGGCCAGCGATGGGCGGACTTCGCCCAGGTCGAGTTTGAGGGTCGAGCTGAATTCCGCTGCCGGGGTCGCATCGTCATGCCAGAGGTGCTGGGCCCTTGCATAGGCTTCGACCAGTGCGATCTGTTCCTCGCTGCGTCCGGAGAGCCTGAGGTAACGGATGGACTCGGCATCGATCGGGAAGATGCCGCAGGTCGCGCCGTACTCCGGAGCCATGTTGGCGATGGTGGCGCGGTCGGCAAGCGGAAGGTTGCTCAGTCCGCTGCCGAAGAACTCGACGAATTTCCCGACAACGCCATGCTTGCGCAGCATCTGGGTAATGGTGAGCACGAGATCGGTGGCGGTCACTCCCTCGCCAAGGCGGCCGCTCAACTGGAATCCGACCACCTGTGGAATCAGCATGGACGAGGGTTCACCCAGCATGGCGGCTTCGGCTTCGATGCCGCCGACGCCCCAGCCGAGCACGCCCAGGCCATTGATCATCGTGGTATGCGAGTCGGTGCCGAACACCGTGTCGGGGAAGGCCCATTCCTCGCCGTTGCGCTTGCCGGTCATCACCACGCGGGCGAGATGCTCAAGGTTGACCTGGTGCACGATGCCGGTGCGCGGCGGCACGACCTTGAAATTGTTGAAGGCCTTCTGCCCCCAACGCAGGAAGGCGTAGCGCTCCTGATTGCGCTCGAATTCAATCTCCACGTTTTCGTCGAGTGAATGCACCGAGCCAAAGGAATCCACCTGCACCGAATGATCGATCACCAGTTCGGCGGGTACCAAGGGGTTGATCAGGGTCGGATCCCCGCCAAGTTCGACCATGGCATCGCGCATGGCGGCAAGATCGACCACGCACGGAACTCCGGTGAAGTCCTGCAACACGACGCGCGCCGGCATGAATGCAATTTCGGTTTCCGATTCGATAGCGGCTTGCCAGCCGGCAACGGCAGAAATTTCCCGTTCGCTGACATTGCTGCCGTCCTCATGTCGCAACAGGTTCTCGAGCAGGATCTTCATCGAATAGGGCAGGCGCTTGAGGTCGAAGCGCGACTCCAGCTTTGCCAGGCTTGCGAAGCGATAGTTCCTGCCATTGACTGTCAGCGTGTCGTGGGTCGAAAAGCTGTCTTTCATGGCAAGTCTCCTGGCTGATCCTGCGGGGCTCGGACTCGTATCCTATCGCGAAGCCGTGGTGGCGGCCGATACATCGGTACGCAAGCCATGGCCTGCTTGCGCAATGGTGACAGTCGAGCCCGGCTTGCGTTGCCGGGGCGCGCGGCAAACCGTTAAAATTCACCCTCACGAGCCCGCTTCCGCGGGCCCGGATGTGCCCGCCGTGCCAGCACTTGCAGGCACTGCGGTTGTGGCGCGCAATCACGCCAACAACGCTTCCCAAGGACCCCCTTCCATGCTGATCGAGTATCGCCAACATGCCGCAGAACGTGCGGCTCTTGGTATTCCACCCTTGCCCCTGAGTGCCGCCCAGACATCCGCGTTGATCGAGCTGCTCAAGGCACCCGCGCCCCAGGACGGGGAGTTCCTGGTCGAATTGCTCAGCCAGCGCGTACCTGCCGGTGTCGATGATGCTGCCCGGGTCAAGGCTTCGTGGCTTGCGGCACTGGCTTTCGGCAGCGAGCGTTGTGCACTGGTTTCGCCACGACGAGCGGTTCAATTGCTCGGCACCATGTTGGGTGGCTACAACATCCATCCGCTGGTGGATCTGCTCAAGCACGACACGCTGGGTGCGGATGCGGCGGAAGCCCTGAAGCATACCCTGCTCATGTTCGATGCCTTCCACGACGTCAGGGAACTGGCGGGTACAGGCAATGCCCATGCCAAGGCCGTGATGCAAAGCTGGGCCGATGCGGAATGGTTCAGCAGTCGTCCGCAAGTGCCCGAGTCGCTCATGCTCACCGTGTTCAAGGTGAGCGGAGAAACCAATACCGATGACCTGTCGCCAGCGCCTGACGCAACCACACGACCCGACATCCCGCTGCACGCGCTGGCCATGCTGAAGAACCGGCGCGATGGCATCGAGCCCGAGGAGGATGGCAAGCGTGGGCCGGTTGCCTTCATCGAATCACTCAAGGCCAAGGGGCATCTGGTGGCCTACGTCGGTGACGTGGTCGGTACCGGCTCCAGTCGCAAGTCCGCGACCAACAGCGTGCTGTGGTTTACCGGACAGGATATTCCATACATCCCCAACAAGCGCTTCGGCGGTGTCTGCCTCGGCGCAAAGATCGCGCCGATCTTCTACAACACGCTGGAAGATGCAGGAGCCCTGCCTATCGAAGTCGATGTCAGCCAGTTGCACATGGGCGATGTCATCGAGCTGCGACCCTACGACGGCAAGGTCCTCAAGAATGGCACCGTCATCGCGGAGTTCCAGGTGAAGTCACCGGTACTGTTCGATGAAGTGCGCGCTGGTGGCCGCATCCCCCTGATCATCGGGCGCGGCCTGACAACCAAGGCCCGCGAAGCCCTGGGTTTGCCACCGTCGGATGCCTTCCGCCAGGCGCTGACGCCGGCGAGCAGCCGCGCAGGATTCACCCTCGCGCAAAAGATGGTTGGGCGCGCATGTGGATTGCCGGAAGGCCAGGGTATTCGCCCCGGGACCTACTGCGAGCCGCGCATGACCTCGGTCGGTTCGCAAGACACCACCGGACCCATGACGCGCGATGAGCTCAAGGATCTGGCCTGCCTCGGATTCAGTGCCGACCTGGTGATGCAGTCGTTCTGCCACACCGCCGCCTATCCCAAGCCGGTTGACGTGACCATGCATCACGAACTGCCGGACTTCATCAGCACCCGCGGTGGAATCTCGCTGCGACCCGGTGACGGCATCATTCATTCCTGGCTCAACCGCATGTTGCTGCCGGACACCGTAGGCACCGGTGGCGATTCGCATACGCGCTTCCCGATCGGTATTTCCTTCCCGGCAGGTTCCGGCCTGGTGGCATTCGCGGCGGCAACCGGCGTGATGCCGCTGGACATGCCGGAATCCGTACTGGTGCGCTTCCGTGGCCAGATGCAGCCGGGTGTGACCCTGCGTGACCTGGTCAATGCCATTCCGCTCTACGCCATCAAGGCGGGCCTGCTCACGGTGGACAAGAAGGGCAAGAAGAACGTGTTCTCCGGTCGCATCCTGGAAATCGAAGGGCTGCCCAATCTCAAGGTGGAGCAGGCATTCGAATTGTCGGATGCCTCTGCCGAGCGCTCGGCCGCAGGCTGCACCGTGCACCTGGACAAGGCCCCAATCATCGAATACCTCAACAGCAACGTGGTCATGCTGAAGTGGATGATCGCGCAGGGCTACAAGGATGTGCGCAGCATCACCCGACGCATCAAGGCCATGCAGGAGTGGCTGGATGATCCGCGCCTGCTGAAGGCGGATGCCGATGCCGAGTATGCCGCGGTGATCGACATCGACCTGGCCGAAATCCACGAACCCATTGTTGCCTGCCCGAATGATCCGGATGACGTCAAAACGCTTTCGGATGTGGCCGGAGCGACCATCGACGAGGTTTTCATCGGTTCCTGCATGACCAATATCGGGCACTTCCGCGCAGCTTCGCGACTGCTCGAGGGCAAGCGCGACATCCCGACCAAGCTTTGGGTTGCACCGCCGACGAAGATGGATGCGGCGGAACTGACCAAGGAAGGACATTACGGGACTTTTGGCACGGCGGGCGCGCGCATGGAGATGCCGGGTTGCTCGCTGTGCATGGGCAATCAGGCGCAGGTTCGCGAAGGCGCAACGGTGTTTTCAACCAGCACGCGCAATTTCCCGAATCGCCTGGGCAGGA
>SHNG01000168.1 GCA_004295005.1 Gammaproteobacteria bacterium | reverse complement strand
ACGAACCCACAACATCAACACGCCGGGAGTCGGTCAACAACGCAACGAGACCTGCCCTTCCGCTACCCATTCAGCGGACGGACGCTTGTTGCCTAGTTGACAGCGGAGGCGAAATGGCGACCTACAAATACAACTTGGCTGATTTTCCGTTGTCGCGCATCATCAGCCGAGCAAGCTCGGCTCTACAAGAGCATCGTGGTTCTCGTAGAGCGGAGCTTGCTCCGCTTGCTGTTCGCCATGTGTCGATAGCCGAGCAAGCTCGGCTCTACAGAAGCATCATCAGCCGAGCAAGCTCGGCTCTACGGGGAGCGGCCAAACTCATGCACGGCATCGACCAGCACGGTGACATGCGCGGGGTCGATGTCCGGGGTAATGCCGTGGCCGAGGTTGAACACATGGCCGGGGCCGTCACCGAAGCTGGCCAGGGTTTGTCGAACAGCCTCGCGGATGGCTTCGGGTCTTGCCGCCAGCGTGGCTGGATCGAGGTTGCCTTGCAAAGCAACCCGATGTCCGACGCGTGCGCGCGCTTCGGACAGGCGGATGGTCCAGTCGACGCCGAGTGCATCGCAGCCGCTGTCGGCAAGGCCTTCGAGATGTCCGTTGGCACCCTTGGAAAACAGGATGAGCGGAATGTCGCGGGTCGCTGCGTTCGACTTGAGTGCCTGCGCGATCATGCCCAGATAGCGCTGCGAGAATTCGACGAATTGGTCTGCGCCGAGCATGCCGCCCCAGGTATCGAACACCATCAGCGCCTGCGCACCGGCGGCGGCCTGTGCGGATAGATAGGCGACGACCGCGCGCGCGTTGACATCGAGCAGGTGATGCAGGGTGGCCGGATCGTCCCAGGCCAGGGCCTTGGCGCGACTGAAACTGGACGAGCCTTCACCTTCGATCATGTAGCAGGCCAGGGTCCACGGGCTGCCGGAAAATCCGATCAACGGCACGCGATCGGCCAGCTCGCGACGAATCAGGCGCACCGCATCGGTGACGTAACGCAGCGAGGTTTCCACATCGGGCACGCCCAGGCGCAGGATGGCCTCGCGACTGCGCAAGGGTCTTTCGAACTTCGGGCCCTCGCCTTCAACGAAATGCAGGCCGAGGCCCATCGCATCGGGAACCGTGAGGATGTCGGAAAACAGGATCGCGGCATCCAGATCAAATCGTGCCAGCGGCTGCAGGGTAACTTCACAGGCCAGATCCGGCGTCTTGGCCAGCGCCAGGAAACTGCCGGCACGCTCGCGCGTGGCGCGGTATTCCGGCAGGTAGCGACCGGCCTGGCGCATGATCCAGACCGGCGTGGTATCCACGGGCTCGCGCCTGAGCGCGCGCAGGAAGCGGTGTTCGCTCACAACTGACTCCAGGGGTTCAACGGGCTATTTCTTTTTGCAGCAAGCCGATCTTGCGCGGCCAGCCGGAGGTGATGCCGACATCGGAAGGCAAGGTGTTGCGGGCAGCGCGGGCGGCGTCGATGTCGGGAAATTCCGACCAGCACAGGCTGTACCAGTCGCCATCGGGCATGGCCAGCTTGAGTCGATACAAGGAGCCGGGCAGCTCGGCTAGGGCGAGCGCCAGCGCATCGAGTGCAGCCGGATTGCGCACGCTGGCCAAGACCAGGGTGTAGTGCTGGGCAGGCAATGCGCGAAATTCGCTGGAATCGGCCAGGTTGCGCGAAGCGGTCTGACCGGGCGATGGCGCAGTTGCTGCCGCGCTGGTTGGCGCTTCCCGGGTAACGACAGGCGTCGATGCAGGCGCAGCTGCCGCGGCTGCGGGTTTCGATGCGGATTCGGGTGCCGGCGCAGGGGTGGCGGGGGATTCACGAACAACGGGTTTTGCCACAGGTGCCGTGGCCGCTTGTGGCGCTGCCGACTCTGGTGCGGGGGAAGGCGCGGGTCTTGGCGCTTCCACGATCGCTGCCGCAGGAGGTTCGGCCTTGCGAATCTCGACAGGTGGCGAAGCGGGAGGCGGCGTTGCGGTCATCGCCGGCATTTGCGATTGCGGACGCTGCATCAGGTAATTGGGCAGCTTGCGCGTCGAGGGCGCAGTCGGATCATGGTCATCGGCGGGTGCAGGCATGGTCGCTGCCGGCGCCGGTACCGGAGCCTTGCTGGCGACAGGCGCGACGGGTGCTTCCTGCGTCGCCGGAGGCGCATCAACCTCGCCAGTGGCCTTGTCGCGGCATTCGAACGTCTGGCCATCGGCACTCGGCTTGCAAACCCGCTCGCTGCCCGGCTCGAACGCCGACACGCAGGCGATCCAGCCCAGAAGGGCCAATGCTGCCAATCGCTCAGTGCGCATGGGGATTTTCCAAGCCCTGGCTGAAGACCACGCGAAAGCCGCGCCTGACCTGCGAGTCACGTGCCTTTTCAAAGGCGCTGATGGCACTGTCGCGATCCAGGTAGATTTCCCGCTTCATGCTGGAGCGTGCGCCCTGGTTGCCCCACTCGCGGTACAGGGTCCAGCCGCCGAGCAGATCCTGCTGCAGCGAAAGCTGGTAGAAGCGCAGCGGCCCGGAATCTTCCGAGCGGGTTTGCATGTAGATACGCATGGTTCAATTTTAGCCCGCATTGCGGGTGATTCGCTGCGTTTGCGTGTTGGTCATGCTGCCGCAGCCGCGTTTTCCAACTGGTCAAGGATGACGCCTTCATCGATCCCGCCGACGATCTCGGCCTGGCCTATCCCGCGCCACAGGATCAGGCGCAATTCCCCACTGACGGATTTCTTGTCCAGACGCATGTGTTGGAGCAATCGTTGCGGATCCATGCCGACGGGCAAGCGGGTCCGCAGGCCCGCGCGTTCGAGCAGTACTTCCAGGCGGTCCGCATCGGCTTGCGCAGCACGCCCCAGGCGTGCGGACAGGCGTGCGGCAAGCAGCATGCCAATGGCAACCGCCTCGCCGTGAAGCAGGTGTCCGTAGCCGGTTTCGGTTTCCAGTGCGTGGGCAAAGGTGTGGCCGAAATTGAGCAATGCTCGTTCGCCCTGCTCGCGTTCGTCGCGCGCCACCACGCCGGCCTTGTGGCGGCAGCTTGCGGCAATGGCCTGCTCCAGGATTCCGGGTTCGCGTCCCAGGATCGCTACGGTGTGGTCTTCCAGGAATCCGAAGAACGCGGCATCGCCGATGGCGCCGATCTTGATGATTTCGGCGAGGCCGGAGACAAATTCACGCGGTGGCAGCGTGGCCAGAGTCGCGGTGTCGATCACCACGGCGCTGGGTTGGTGAAAGGCGCCAACCAGGTTCTTGCCGGCGGTCAGGTTGACCCCGGTCTTGCCACCGACCGAGGAATCGACCATGGCCAGCAGGGTCGTCGGCATCTGCACGAAGGCAATGCCGCGCATCCAGCAGGCCGCGGCAAACCCGCCCATGTCGCCGATCACGCCGCCGCCCAGCGCAATCAGGGTGGCGTCGCGGTTGGCACCGAGCCGGGCCAGGGCCTCAAGAATGCGAGCAATGTTGTCGAAGGTCTTGAACTGTTCGCCATCCTCCAGGATCACGCTGGCATGTGCGAGTCCCTCAAGACCGCCGAGCACGCTATCCAGATACAGGGGCGCAACGGTTGCATTGCTCAACACCAGCACCTGGCGGCCGCGAATGTGCCGGCGCCACAGCTTGGCATCGGCGATGCCGCCACTGGCTATGTGGATCGGATAGCTGCGCTGGCCAAGGCTGACTTCAAGATCGATCATGCGCGGGTCTGCATGCTTGTGGGAATCCAGGTGTGCGCCAGTTGCGCTGCCAGGCGGCGAGAAACGCTGGAACTGCTGGCCAGCGGCGAAGCGGGAATGCGCAGGTCGGCGATTTCCGCGTACAGCGGATTGCGCACCTGGGCCATCTGTTCCAGCTTCGCGCGTCGATCCTGCGCGGCGAGAAGGGGGCGCTGGCGATCATTGCGCAGGCGCTGCAACTGGGTTTCGACATCGACATCCAGCCAGACCACGAAGCCATGCGAATGCAATTGCCTGCGGTTGTCCGCATCCAGCACGGCGCCGCCGCCGGTGGAGAGGACCACGCCCTCCTGCTTGACCAATTCACCCAGCATCGCACTTTCACGCCTGCGGAAAGCGGCTTCGCCCTCAAGCTCGAACATGAGCGGGATTCCAATGCCATGGCGTTCTTCCAGGGCATGATCCAGATCGATGAAGGGCAGGCTGAACTGATCGGCGAGGTGGCGTCCGATCGAGGTCTTGCCTGCGCCCATCGGGCCGATCAGGTAGAGGTTGGGCGAGGGATTCATGGGCGCGATGCTAGAGCATCATGCAGGCCAGCGGCGAATCCAGACGGTGTACCGGCAGCGCAAGGCAGGCGATGATCTCGCATCCTGGCGTTGACGAAAGGCATGCGCATGAAACCCGACGGGGCACCCTCACCACCCCATGTCTTGCAACCCTGGGCGGACTTCATGGACAAGGTATCCATTGTCGTCCCGCATCTGGTTCCACTGCTGGGCGTACTGGTTCTCGGTTGGTCCGCGGGCGCGTTTCTTGTGCTCGGACTGTTTCAGTTGTCCTTTTCCATCATGTCGATTGGCGTGGTCGGCGTTGCCGTTTCCACGAAGCGGGAAAAGCCCGATGTCGCGGATGCAGATTGGGCTGTTCAGATTGGCAGATGGGTGGCGCTGGGTGCCATCGCAGTGATTGGCTCGCTGGTTCTCACCGCGTTGTTTGGCTGGGTGGTCGCAATCATTTCCGCGAACGTGGAGGGCGCTCTTTTCCACCGTGGACTGCTGGCGCCTGCCGTGGCGATGATGCTGGCGGCCTTGCCCGGCCTGTCTCGTCAGTACAAGGCAGATCTGGCGGCAAACCTGGGCGAGGAGGTGCGCAAGGCTCGCGACCAGCCGCGGGTCGGGTTGTTGCTCATGAGCTGTGGTGCCTATTTCCTGCTGGCCGGATATGCCGATGGGTTTGGTCGAACTGGCTTGTGCGTGATGGCCATTCTGGTCACCGCGCTTTCAATCCTGCGCGACTGGAAACCTGAGCTGGCTCAAATTCTGTTCCCCTACCCACGTCCGTCTGCCTCGCTGGCGAAGCGGCGGGATGCCGGATCAAGACGCCGCGGTCACCGGAAATGAGGCAGCCGCCGCTGGCAAAAGGGTCGGAGATCGCGGCAACCAGCTGCCAGCCTGTACACTGGCTACTTTGATTGACGGTTTTACGCCCCATGTTTCGTTTCATCACCGTTTTCCTGATCTTGCTCGTGATTTTGTTCGTCGCAGAGTTGACGCCCATCGTTGAGCACTGGGTCATCGAACCCTTCACCGGAATTCTCGCCCACGCCTGTGCCTGGCTGATTGACGTGTTCGAGCCCAGTACGATCTCCATGGGCAAGCGCATCCAGAATGCGGATGGCTCCTTTATTGTTTCCATCGAGCGTGGCTGCAACGGCATCGAGGCCGTGATCATCCTGATCTCCGCGATCATTGCCTTCCCGGCGCCGTGGAAGCACCGCCTGATCGGCTTGGTGGCGGGATTCTTCGCCATCCAGGTGCTCAACCTGGTACGCATCGTCAGCTTGTTCTTTTTGGGTTTGTGGAGTCCGGTCTGGTTTGAATGGTTTCACCTGTATCTTTGGCAGGCCCTGATCGTGCTCGATGCCTTGATCGTGTTCCTGATCTGGCTGCGCTTCCTGCCGCAAAAACCATCGCCCCCGCGCATCACGGCTGCAGCGGCCTGAGCCCGCGACCTCGCGCGATGGTGATTCGCGCTTGCTTTGCTATAGTGCAAGGACCATCCGCGTCAGGAGAGCGATCATGTCCGTAGCCAAGATCATTGAGTTCAGCAGCTCGTCCAGCAAGGGCATTGAAGACGCCGTACAGTGTGGCCTGAAGAAGGTTGCCGAAACGGTCAAGAACGTGCAGGGTGCCTGGGTCAGCGAGACCAAGGTGGTCACCGACACCAAGGGAAACATCAAGGAATGGCGGGTCACCCTGCGAGTCACGTTTATCGTCGAATGACGGGGGTGATCCCCGCCAGCCGGCACGCCGCAAGGGATGGAGCCTGATTCATGGAACAACACGCTCCGGTCATCGGGTTTTTGGAAGACGATCCGGATCAGGCCGTCCTCGTCGAGCACTGGCTGAAGCAGGCCGGCTATCGCGTACGCCTGTTCAAGACCGCTGCGGAATTCCGCCGCCGCCAAGGTTCCGAGGCCATCGACCTGCTGCTGCTTGACTGGATGCTGCCGGATGCCAGCGGTCCGGAGGTTCTGCAATGGGTTCGTGATTCCGCCAACGCTCGGCTTCCGGTCATTTTCCTGACCGCGCGCGGCAGCGAGGAAGACCTGGTGCGTGGCCTCAATTCCGGCGGCGACGACTACATCGTGAAGCCGGCCAGGCAAGCCGAGCTGATCGCCCGCGTGTCCGCCTTGTTGCGCCGCATTGGCCTGGCCGGGGACGAGGCGGATTCCTTCGAGCTGGCGCCGTATCGCATCGACGCCAGCCACCGGCGCATTTCCTTTGCCGACAAGGACATTGAGCTGACCCCGCGCGAGTTTGACCTGGCGGTATTCATTTTCCGCCGGCATGGTCGCATCGTGAGCAGGGATTCCCTGCTGGAAAACGTCTGGAACATGAGTTCTGCGGTTTCCACGCGCACGGTGGATACCCACATCAGCCGCCTGCGCAAGAAGCTGGAACTCAATGGCGAGCATGGCTGGCGCCTTGCCGCCGTCTATCAACATGGGTACCGTCTCGAACAGGCCTGATTTCCCGAGGCCCGTGCACAGGGGGAATTGACATGGCAGGCGCAGGCAAATCCGGTCGCAAGAGTTCGGCATCCCGAGCCGCTTCGCATAAACTGGCTGTCACCAAGAAGCGCACGGTTGCGAAAGGAGGGAAACGCGTCATGTCCGATTCCAGGAATCCAGCCGCCGACGGCGACGCCGATCGCAATGTAGACCAGATCCGCGACATCCTGTTTGGCGGCCAGATGCGCGACTATGAGCGCCGTTTCCAGGAATTCGGCCAGCGCCTTGAAGCCGAAATGACGCGCTTGCGCGAGAGCCAGGACAAGCGGTTTGCGCAAATGGACAAGCGCATCGACACCGAACTGGAGAAGCTGGCGCGGCAGATTCGCCAGGAAGTCACCGACCGCACGCGCGCCGGCGATGACCTGGAAACCCGCGTCCAGCAGGCGGCGCGGACCGCTCGCGGCGAGATCAACAATGCCCTGGAGGGCCTGCGCGGAGAGCTGGGCTCGCTCGACGAGCGCCTGCGCGATGCATTGGCCGAGCTGGGGTCCGCGCTGGATGCCCGTGCCAGTGAAGCGGCATCGTCGCTTTCCCGCAGCAGTGCGGAACTGCGTGCGGAGAAGGTGGGCAGGGAGGACCTGGCGGCGATGCTCACCGAACTTGGCTTGCGCCTGAAGGGCGATTTCGACCTGCCATCCAACTGACCGACGGCCCGATCGCTGTCATGGGCGACCTGGAACGGCTCAAGCACCTGTTGATCGCCGACGAGCGTGAGGTCTTGTCGCGTGTCGAACGACGCGTCGAGGCGCTTGAGCGGGTCAATGTCGAACTGGCCTCGCAATTGCCCTCGCTGGTACGTGCGGCACCCGTCGAACCGATGAATCGCGCGCTGGCCAACCCGGTAGCCGCCGCGTTGGGCAGCGCGGTGCAGCGCAACCGCACCAGCATTGTCGATGCGCTGTTCCCGGTGATTGGTCCGATCATCCGCAAGGCCATTGCCGAGGCACTGCGTGGCCTCATGCGCGACATGAACCGCGTGCTCGAGAGCACCTTCACGCCGCGCGGCATCCGCTGGCGCATCGAGGCATGGAGCAGTGGCCTGCCGTATGCACACGTCGTGCTCAAGCACACCCTGCGCTACCAGATCGACCATGTGTTTCTCATCGAACGTGATTCGGGTCTGGTCCTGCATCGTGTTTCAGGTCCGGGCTTGCCTGAGCTCGACGCCGATGCCATTGCCGGCATGCTCACCGCGATTGGCCAGTTTGTGCGTGATTCGGTGAGTCGCGATGGCGACGAGTCCCTCGAAGCCGCACGCGTCGGCGAACACTTGCTTTGGATCGTCGAAGGGCCGCGTGCTTCGCTGGCATGTTTCATCCAGGGCGTGCCACCCGACGAACTTCGCAGCGTGCTCAGCGACCGCCTCGAGCAGATCCATGCCGACATGCTCGGAGCGGAAGCCGACCCCGAGGATGCAATGGAAGCCGTTGCGCGCAGCGCAGACCTCGATGCAAGCCTGGACCCGATGTCACTGGTGGCCGCCAGCGCATCGATGGTCGAGCAGGAATCGCCCGCGCGAAAACGTTCCGCGCGTTGGCCCTGGCTGCTCGTATTGCTGGTTCTGCTGGCTGTGCTCGGCTGGCATTACCTGCGCGTCCACCGCTGGAACGGGCAGGTCTTGCAGTTGCGCACGCAACTGGAGAAGCACCCGGGCTTCCAGCTTTCCGCGCTGGAATCGGAGTCCTGGGAGAAGCTCACCATTCGCGGGCTTCTGGATGCAGATGCAGAACCGCTTGCTCCGCTGCTTGATGCTGCCGGGCTCGATGGGGTCAAGCCGGAATTGCAGATTCGCGGGTTTGTTTCTACCGATGATGTGGTGCTGGCAAAGCGGGCTCGCCGCATGCTGGACGCGCCGCATGGCGTGCAGGTGGAGGTCAAGGATGGCGTGCTGAGGGTGCTCGGTGATGCCGAACAGGAGTGGGCCACGCGCGAACAGCCGCGCGCCAGCCTGATTGCGGGCGTGCAGCGGGTTGATTGGCAGGTGCGTGGGCACGATCCGCGTACGGCGGCGCGGGCAGCCGCGCGCGCCGAGCTGCAGGAGATCTCGGCAAGACTGGACAAGACGCGGGTGATATTCCTGCGCGACAGCGAAGCCGATGCAGAATCGGCAGCAAGCCTTGGGGCAATGGCCAGCGCACTTTCCCGCGCACAGGTCCTGGCGGTGGAATCCGGCATTCCGATTACCCTGCATGTGTTTGGATACACGGACACACCGGGAACCGAACAGATCAATCTTGACCTGCGCGTCGCGAGGGCGGCATGGTTGCGTGACAAGCTCCGCGAAAACGGCGTGGACGAAAAACTGCTGGGGGGAGCGGTCATGGATTCAGGAGCCAGCGGCAAGGATTCCGTGTTCCGTGGTGCGGGTGTGCGCATTGAAATTGCGGATGGCACGCCATGAGCGCCACGGCCAGCAAGGTCTGCCTGTTGGGTGACTTCGGCGTGGGCAAGACCAGCCTGGTTGCACGCTATGTACGCAATACCTTTTCCGACAACTATCTGACCACGGTCGGGGTCAAGGTCGACAGCAAGGAAGTACCCCTGCCCGATGGCGCCGCGCGCAAGCTGGTGATCTGGGACATCGCCGGCAAGAGCGGGCTGGATGCGCTCAACATGAGTTACCTGCGCGGAGCCAGTGGCTTGCTGCTGGTCGCCGATGGCACTCGCGAGGCGACTTTGCGCAGCGCAGTCGACCTGCTCCTGCAATCGCGCACCCTGCTTCCCGATGCGCATGCCATCCTGCTCATCAACAAGCTCGACCTGGTGGATCGCTGGGAAGTGGCACCGGCCACCCTGGTCGAATTGCGCAAGAGCATGCCGGTGATCGAAACCAGTGCACGCCAGGGTGATGGCGTGGAGCAGGCATTCCTCGAAATGGCCACGAGGCTGAACGCATGAACGGGCCGTCCGTGAATGATCGGATTTCACCTGAGCTTGAGCGCCAGATCGGCCGCCTGCTGTTCGAGAAGATGCAGCCGCTGTTGCTGGAGTTCGATCGCGACTGGCATCTGGTCAACCTGCACGGTGATGCCGCCCTGTTTGGATTTGCACCGGACAATGCCGCAAACAGCGTGCAGCAGTTGCAGGACCTGTTTCTCGGCATGCCCATGGATGGGGCCATCGACCTGCCATTCGTGCAGATGCCGAATGGGCGCAACGCGCATGTGCATTTGATGCTGGTTGACGGCGGTCATCAGGTGTTGCTCATCGATGCGCAGGGCGAACATGATCGCCAGCAGGCGCAGCAGCAGGTCGGCAACGAATCGTTCCTTATCGCACAACAGAAGGACAAGGCGGTACGGCAGTTGCGCCAGATCCGCAGCGAACTGGAATCGCAACGCAACCGCCTGCAGGAGGCCAACGCGCTGAAGAACGCGCTGATTGCGACCCTGAGCCATGATTTCCGCACGCCGCTGGCATCGATCTTCGGCTATCTGCATCTGCTCGAAGAAGAACCCGACGCGCCCTTGGAAACACGCAATTCCCTGCGCGCGCTGCGGCGAAATGCAAATTACCTGTTCGCGCTTGCCGAGAACCTGCTGGAGTACGCCCGCTCGGAAACCCGCTCCAGCCTGCTTGCTCCGGTTGTCACCGACCTCGAGATGATGGTTGAGGATCTCGACCAGATGTTCCGCGTGCAGGCCGAGGATGTGGGCCTCGGCTTTTCCATCACCCTGGACCGGGAACCGGGCAATCCGCCGGTACTGGATGAGTTGCGATTGCGCCAGATCCTGGTCAACCTGATCGCCAACGCCATCCGCTACACGCAAAGCGGCTCGGTCAAGGTCAGTCTTGCCTGGCGCGGTGGAAGCCTGGTCTTGAGCGTGCGCGATACCGGAGTCGGCATTGCCCAGGAAGCCAGCCAAGCGGTATTCGTGCCGTTCAATCGCGCCGGCAATGCGGGCAACGGCGGCGCCGGACTCGGCCTCAGCATCGTCAAGCGCCTCGTCCAGCAAATGCTCGGCACGCTCGAGTTCGAGTCGAGACTCGGCGAGGGCACCTGCTTTCGCATCGAATTGCCCGATCTGACCCACCTGGTGCAGAAGGTTGATGCGCCTGTGGAATCGGAAGCGGGGCAGACGCACGCGGATCGGGCCAGCAGCGTGCTGATCGTCGATGACGACCCCGACATGTCGCACCTGCTCGGCGAAATCATGGCAGGCGTGGGATTCCGCGTGCGCGTGGTGGCCGACGCGACGCGTGCCGTCGAACAGGCGCTGGCCGATCCTCCGGACATCCTGCTCGTGGATGTCGAATTGCCCGGCCTATCCGGCAACACCGCCGTGTTCCGTTTGCGCGCCAAGGGCTATCGCGGTCATGTTGTCACCATTTCCGCCACGCCCACCGAAGAAGCGCGCAAGGTGGCCTTGAATGCAGGGGCCAACCAGTTCATGACCAAGCCCATCAACATCGAACAGTTCACGCGCGCGATGTTGCGGGTGCGTCGGTCGGATTGATTTTTCCTTCGGCGGGGACTCGAGTTCGAACTTTCCTGTCGGCACCATTCGGTTGACCGTTCAAAGAATCGCCAGATCGCACCGTCGTTGGACAGAACACAGATATGGAAGTTGGTTTCGGACCGCCCTATGGGCGTCCCAAGTCACCTTTCTTTGGTGGGCAAAGAAAGGTAACCCAAAGAAAGCCCACCCCGCGCTCGTGCCCTGCGCACATTCCCTGTGCTTCGGGTGCGCGCGTCTGCTACGGGGCTCGCTGACAGCACATCCATGTGCTGGCAGCTCACTGGCCCACATCGTGTGGGCCCTCCTGCGGACTCTTCCTTCGCAGTCGCGCCACGAGCGAGGGGACCCGATTTGGTGGCCATCCTGGCCACGGCCTCGGGCGACTTGCTTCGATCTGTTCTGGTCGCGGAAGGAGGTGTTTGCTGACCAGAGTTCTTTCAGCGCGCAAACCCCGTGGTTCGTGCCGAGCAACGCAGTCGGACACGGGAGCAAGGGGCGCTCGTCGGCGGGCGTTTCCTCAGGTCGATTGTGGTCTGGCAGGGGGCGGTTGGTGGCCGCTCTGGCGACGACCTTGGACCATGCGCTTCCATCATGCGCTGTCGCGGAAGGAGGTGTTTGCTGACCAGAGTTCTTTCAGCGCGCAAACCCCGTGGTTCGTGCCGAGCAACGCAGGCGGACACGGGAGCAAGGCGCCCTTGTTCGAGGCCATGGATGGCCGAGTTGGCGCCGGCGCGTGGACGGCAAGGAGCGAAGGGCACATCGCTCGCCGTGCGAGCGATGCACGAAACCCGGGTGGCCTTCTCTTTGGTTACATTTCTCTTGGCCACTCAAGAGAAAGTAACTCGCGCGCCGGAGGCGCGTGAAAGCCTTTTGCTGGAAAGGACCGAAGGCACGAGAAAGCGCTGCTCCTGAAAATACACAAAACGCGAAAAGGCCGCTCCGCAGGGAAATCGAAATCGCGCATTGCGAACCCCAGCGCGTGACGCGATGTCGCACACCATCACGCGCGCCCGCACGAGGCCAAGCCGACCCGCGTGCTAGCATCTTGCGCATGCAAACCGAATCCGAATCCGGCGCGGCGCTGTACGCCGAAGCCATCGAAAACCTGCGTCAACTCGTCGACGAAGCCGCGCGCAGCGGCGATCCGGAGCCGGGTGCCATGAACCTGGCGACCCTGTCGGCTGAAGGGACCATCTCCAGTCGCATCGTCCTGCTCAAGGGCCTCGATCAGGACGGCCTTCAGTTCTTCACCAATTACCAGAGCGCGAAGGCCGGGCAACTTCAGGTCCATGCACAGGCGGCGGTTTGCTTTCACTGGAAGCACTTGCGCGAGCAGGTGCAGGTACGCGTTGAGGGTCGCGTTGAGAAGATGACGGCCAGCGAGTCGGATGCCTATTTCGCCAAGCGCCCGCGCATGAGCCAGATTGGTGCGTGGGCATCCCTGCAATCGCAGGCGCTGCCCTCGCGCGAGGTTTTCGATGCGCGGGTGGCGGAATTCGAGCAGCGCTTTGCCGGGGGCGATGTGCCGCGGCCACCGCATTGGGGTGGCTATCGCTTGCGTCCGGACCTGTTCGAGTTCTGGTATGGGGCGGGCTTTCGCCTGCATGACCGGCAACAGTATCTGCGCATCGACGGCGTGTGGACCCGGCGCCTGCTCTACCCATGAGTGCCGTGCCGGATGCGTACCCGCGGCGCATCGTCTGCCTGACCGAAGAACCCACCGAGGTGCTGTACGCCATCGGCGAGCAGCATCGCATCGTGGGCATTTCCGGATTCACCGTGCGGCCGCCGCAGGCGCGCAAGGAGAAGCCCAAGGTTTCCGCGTTCACCAGCGCAAAGACCACGGCGATCATCGACCTGCAACCGGATCTGGTGATCGGTTTTTCCGACATCCAGGCCGACATTGCGCGTGACCTGATCCGCGCCGGTGTCGAGGTGTGGATCAGCAACCACCGCTCGGTTGCCGGAATCCTTGCCTACATCCGGCGGCTCGGAGCCATGGTCGGTGCGGTGGACAAGGCCGAAGCGCTTGCGCTGCGCGCCGAACGGCATCTGGCGGCCGTGGCTGAGGCAGCGGCGCTGCTGCCGCGGCGCCCGCGCGTGTATTTCGAGGAGTGGGATGATCCGCCCATCAGTGGCATTCGTTGGGTGGCCGAACTGATCCGCATCGCCGGTGGCGACGACGTCTTTCCCGAGCTGGCGGAAAAACCGCTGGCACGCGATCGCATCATTGCCGATGCGACGGAAATCGTGCGGCGCCAGCCCGATGTGATCCTCGGTTCCTGGTGCGGCAAGCGTTTTCGTCCGCAAGCCGTGGCTTTACGGCCGGGTTGGCAGGAGATTCCGGCCGTGCGTCATGGTCGACTGCACGAGATCAAGTCGCCGATCATCCTGCAGCCGGGGCCGGCCGCATTGTTTGATGGACTGGATGCACTTGCCGTGCGAATTGCCGAAGCAGCGCAGGACTGAGAAGGGCCGTTCCTACTCGGCAACGAAGTTCTGGCTGAAACGCAGTTCAAGCGTGCGCTCGGAACCGGCAGGCTTGATGTTCAGGCTGAAACTGTAGGTGTCCGGTGCGGCCACTTCGTAGAGACCGATGTAGGAAACGTAGAGATCAGGAATCTCGCGTATCGTGATCTTCGATTTCTGCCCGGTCAGGTTGACGGCTTCACCGGAAATTTCCGCGCCCACTGCGGTGGTGGTGCCGTCCGCCGCCACCTTCTGCACCGAAACATTGAGCAGGCCACGATTGGCGGCGCGCTCGATGTGGTATCGCGAGGCCATTTGCGTGTTGAGGCGCATGGTCGACAAGGCGCTGTAGTGCACGATGTAGTCGCCGAAGGATTCGGTTCCGTCAGCCGGGCTTGATTGGGCAATCCGCGGCGTGGCGAAAATCAGGGCGCAGGCAATCAGAAGTATGTTGCGTGACATGGCAGGTCCCGTGGATGCGGAAAACATCGGCGCAATGTTAGCCGGGAACGCCAGCGGACATGCCGATGCGCAGTCCGAAATCGAGCAGCGGGGCGACCAGCAGGGTTTGCAGCAGGGCAAAGGCCAGCATGAGGATCACCGGAGAAAAATCGAGTCCGCCGGCAGTCGACAGGCGACGGCGGATGGGCAACAGCAGTGGCTCGGTGAGCTGGTGGATGAGCGGCACCACCGGATGACGACTGTCGCTGCCGACGAAACTCATGATCACGCGCACGATGATCAGCACCAGCATGACCATCAGCACGAAGCCGATCAGGTCGGCGAGGGCGATGACGGCAAGACCGGCAAACGTCGGCAGGCCGAGGGTGAGGGCGAAGATCAGGGCGCGTTTGACCAGCAGCAAGGCCCAGGCCAGCACCACGCCAGCGATATCGAGCCGGCGCCAGGCAGGGATCAGCTTGCGCAGGGGCATCAGTACCGGGTTGCTGATGCGGTACAGGAACTGGCAGATCGGATTGTGGAAATTGGCGCGCACCAGTTGCAGCATCACGCGCAGCACGATCACGCCCACGGCGATGCTGAAAAAGAACTCGATCAGTATCTGCGCCGCATTGGCCAGGTAATGCATGCTGCAATCCTCAACCCAGTTCTTTCGACATTTCACCACCGCGCCGCGTGGCGGCAGCAACCGCGCGCGCCATCAGGCCGCGCAGATCGCCGTCATCAAGCACCTTGAGCGCGGCAGCCGTGGTGCCGTTGGGCGAGGTGACCCGCTCGCGCAGGCGTGCCGGTGTTTCGCCGTCTTCGCTGGCCATGCGCGCGGCACCCAGGCAAGTCTGGATGGCCAGTTGGCGTGCGGTATCGCGTGGAAGGCCTTGCTCGACGCCTGCATCCTCAAGCGCTTCGATGAGCAGGAAGAAGTAGGCGGGCCCGGAGCCGGACACGCCGGTCACGGCATCCATCCGGGTTTCCTCATCAATCCATGCCGTGCGGCCGGCATTGGCGAGAATGGCCTGTGCCTGCGCGCGGCCCCTGGCATCAACCCGCGCATTGGCGATCATGCCGGTGGCGCCCGCGCCGATCAGTGCCGGCGTGTTGGGCATCGTGCGCACGATCGGGAATCCGCCGCCAAGCCAGCCATCAATCTGCTCCATGCGCAGGCCCGCGGCGATCGAGACGATCAAAGGTTTGCGTTCTGCGATCACCGCGCCGATGCTTTCGCACACCCCACGCATGACCTGTGGCTTGACCGCCAGCAGCACGATGTCGGCACCGCGTACGGCTGATGCCGCGTCGCTGAACACGCGCACGCCGAAATCCGCATGCAACTGTTCGCGCAGCGCATCCACCGGTTCGGCCACGGCAATATGTGCCGGATCGGAGCCGTGGCGGGTCAATGCGCCGATCAGGCTGCGCGCCATGTTGCCGCCACCGACAAAGGCGATGGCAGCGGAGTTTGCAATGGGTGATTCGGGAGAAACGGCCATGAGCGTCGGGGAAGCGGGTGGAGGCCATCAGCATAGCAACCCCGCCCCGCGCACTCACGCATTGCGCTTGGCGCGCATCACTCGAAGGCCAGCGCGCTGACCGGATTCATGCGCGAGGCCTTGCGTGCCGGCAGGTAGCCGAACACCACGCCGGTGAGGAAGGCGCAGGTGAATGCCAGCAGCGCTGGGCCGCTGGAAAATTGCACCGGCATGCCAAAGCGTTCGACCACCAGGCCGGCGCCGATGCCGAGTGCAATTCCGAGCAGGCCGCCGATGCCGCACACCACGATGGCCTCGGTGTTGAATTGCAGCAGGATGTCGCGCTGGCGTGCGCCGGTGGCCATGCGGATGCCGATTTCGCGGGTGCGTTCGGTGACACTGACCAGCATGATGTTCATCACGCCGATGCCACCGACGATCAGGGATATGGCGGCGACCGAGGCGAGCAGGGCGGTCATGGTATCCGCGGTGGCGGACACGGCTTCCTGCAGCGATGCGGTGTTGCGCACGCGAAAGTCGACCGTGCGATGGCGCTCGGTGAGCAGGTCGGTGATTGCCTGCTCGGTGCGGCTCATGGCCGCCTCGCTGTCGACCTTGACCGAGATAGAGCCGAGGAAACTCTGGCCGAACAAGCGCATGAAGCCGGTCGACAGCGGAATCAGCGCAACATCGTCCTGGTCCTGGCCCCAGTTCGACGCACCCTTGGTGCCGAGCACCCCGATCACCTCAAACGGCGTATTGCGCACCAGCACGAAACTGCCGACCGGATCGCGACCGTCCGGATACAGGTTCTGCACCACGGTCTGGCCCAGCACGATTACCGGCGCGTAGCCTTGCACGTCTTCCTGGGTGATGAAGCTGCCGCTGGCCATTGGCCAATTGCGCAGGGTCTGGAATTCCGGCCAGACGCCTTGCACGGTGCTGCGATAGTCGCGGTTGCCGGCGCGCAGCATCAGGCTGCTGGATCGGTCCGGAGAGACCAGTTCCACATTGGCCAGCGTGCGGATGGCTTCGGCGTCGGCGGGCGTGAGCGTGTCGATGTCGCCGGCGCCGCGAAAACCGCTGAAGCCGGGGCGTACCGACAGTTGGTTGCTGCCCATGGCGGCGATGCGATCCAGCACGTCCTGCTTGCCACCATCGCCGATGGCCAGCATGGCAATCACCGCGGCCACGCCAATGACCACGCCGAGCAGGGTCAGGGCAGTGCGAAACAGGTTGCGGCGCATCGAGCGCATCGCCATCTTGATCGCCTCGCCCAGTTCGCCGAGCACGCCGGGCGTGCGGCGTGCGACCGGCGACGGCAGGGCGCGATGGCCGCGGCCATCGTCAACCTGCGTGTCGGCCACCACGCGCCCATCGCGCAATTCGATGACGCGGCGGGCATGGGCGGCAATACCCGCGTCGTGGGTGATCAGGATGATGGTGCGACCTTCGGCATTGAGCTCGCTCAGCAGTGCCAGCACGTCGCGCCCGTTCTGGCTGTCGAGCGCGCCGGTGGGTTCGTCGGCGAGGATCACCGAAGCGTCATTGACGAGTGCGCGGGCAATGGCCACGCGTTGGGTCTGGCCGCCGGACAGTTCCGCCGGCAGATGACTGGCGCGGCCGTCGAGTCCGAGCCGCTTGAGCAGGGCGAGCGACTGCTTGCGTCGTTCGTGCTTGCCAAGGCCAGCATACACGGCCGGGACTTCCACGTTCTCCACCGCAGAGGCGTCGCTGAGCAGGTTGTAGCGCTGGAACACAAAGCCGAAGACATCGCGACGCATGGCCGCCAGTTCATCCGGGGCCAGTTTCGCAACGTCGCGCCCGAGCACGCAGTAGCGGCCGACACTGGGATGATCGAGGCAGCCGAGGATGTTCATCAGCGTACTCTTGCCGGAACCGGATTGGCCGACGATGGCGACAAATTCACCGGCGTGGATGTCGAGATCCACATTGTCCAGCGCCCGCACCTGGGCTTCACCGGAACCGTAGTGGCGGCCCACGCCGGCAAGACTCAGCAGCGCGGTGGCAGGCACCGAGGCGGCGACAAGCTCGACCGGGCGTACCCGTGCGTTCATCAGTGGCGGACTCCGAGCAGGCCGCGCCTGGGCGGTGATTCGGATGCCTTGGCCGTGGTCGAAAGGTCAGTCGCAGGCAACAGCACGCTGTCGCCTTCGGCAAGGCCGGAAACGATTTCAACCCGCTCGCGATTGCGCAATCCGGTGACAACGGCGCGCTGCGTGGGGCCTGAAGGTCCGGGCACCTGCACGAAGCCCTTGTCCTTGGGTTCGGCTTCGCTGGTGACCGCTGAGGCAGGCAGGGTCAGCACGTCCCTGGCCTGGGCGAGTACGAAGAACACCTGTGCCGTCATGTCCGGCAACAACACGCCATCACGATTGTCGACATCGACCAGAACACGATAGAGCACCACTTCGTTGACGATGTCGGGGGTGGGTTGGATCTGGCGCACGCTGCCATGCCAGCGTCGATCCGCCTGGCCAAGCGTGGTGAAGTACACCGGCATGTCGGTATGTACGCGCCCGATGTCGGCCTCGGCCACCTGTGCGGTGACGGTCATCGTATCGAGGTCGGCAATGCGCAGGATGGTTGGGGTGATCTGGTTGGCGTTGAGGGTCTGGCCCTCCAGTGCACTGATCGACACCACGGTGCCGGACATGGGCGCGTAGATGCGTGCATAGCCCAGATTGGCGGCATCCCCATCGAGGGTGGATTGGGCTTCCTTGAGTTGGGCACGCACGGAGGCGACTTGTGCTTGCGCCTGCTTGAGCTGGGCGGCGCTGGTGTCAAGCAGGTCGCGCGCGATCAGGTTGCGCTCGGCCATGGCCTGGTTGCGGTTGTGGTTGATGCGCGCCAATTCCATGCTGGCATTGCGCTCGGCCAATTGCGCGGTGAGGCTGTCCACCCGTGCGCGATCACCGGCGACCCGGCTTTCGTAGATGCGCGGATCGATCTGTGCCAGCAAGGCGCCCTGTTCGACCCGATCACCGACTTCCACGGAAAGGGATTCGAGCTGGCCGGAGAGTTGTGCGCCGACATCGACATAGGTCTTGGGGCCGATCTTGCCAAGCGCAGACACCGTGTTCTCGATGCTGGCGCGTTGCACCGTGGCAGTCGCGGTCGCGACCGTGGATGGCTTGCCGTTGCCAAACTTCCACCAGGCGAGCCCGGCAACCAGGCTTGCCGCAACCAGCAGCAGGGGGATTTTCAAGCGCAGGCGTCGTGCAGACATGAATGGCTCTCGGTAACGTGATTGCAGGGTTGGTCAATGACGCGGTTCGCGCTTGCGCGGCGCGCTGTCCGATCCTTTCGAGTGGCGGCCCTTCACCAGGCCCGCAATGCGTTCGCGTTCGGCCGGTTTGGCCAGTTCCGCGACTTCGCCCAGGATTGCGTGCGCCTCGGCGGCGGTGTCGGCTTCACTGGCGCGCAGCTTGGCAAACGCGGCGTCCAGTTGCCCGCGCTGGAATGAATCGCTCAGCAATGCGGTGCGCACGTCTTCACGCGCCTGGCGCAGTTGTTTGATGAGGCCATGCATGGTATCGCGATGCTTTGCCAGAATTTGATCCACCACGGCGCCATGTTCGGCGGATAGCGCCGCGCGCAGGGCATCCGGACGAAACATGGGTGGGCCATCGTGCATGTGCGCGGGACGCGCGTGGTGATTTGATTTCCAGATCCATTGGCCAAGGGCGGCGCCCAGCGCCAGGTTCAGGGCCAGCGAGGCGATCAGGACGATGCGCATGGTGCGACTCATGGCTGCGTCCCCGCAATCAGCAGGCTGCCGTAGTCCTCAGCGATCAAGGCCAGCGAAAGCAGATCGTCTTCCTCGCTCGTCGCTTGATCCTGCGCTTGCCAGATCTGGTTGGAGGTGCCCAATCCGAGCGCCAGTGCCAGCGCCATCACCGGTGCTGCAATGCGCAGTCCGCCAAGCTCGGTCCAAAGCGCGCGCACCGCTTGCGTCCAGGACAGCCGGGTCGGCATGCCCGTGGCTCGCGCTGAACGAAGAATGGCCTCGCGCAACTGTGCCGGAGGCGCAGGCGGCGTCGAGCTGGCCAGCCAGGCCTCGAGTCGATCGTCATCCGGTGGTCGATGGGTACTCATGGCTTGGTCTCCGGAACGGTGCGGGCGTGTGCTGCGGGTTCCACGGGAAGCATGGCGCGCAGTGTGCGGCGCGCGCGTGCAAGCAGGGATTCGACGGCCTCGACCGAAACCCCGAGAATCTCGGCAGCCGCTTCCTGCGACTGCCCCTCGTAATGGCACAGCAGCAGTGCCTCGCGCTGGCGCTGTGGCAGTTTCGCCATGGCATCCTCAATGCGCTCGAGTCGCTGCAGGCGGGCCAAGGCGATTTCCGGCCCGGCCTGCGGATCACCCGGGTCCAGGTCTTCGACCGGCAGGTAATCACGTCGCCCGCGCAGGCGGTCCTGGCACAGGTTGAAGGCCACCCGGTACAACCAGGTTGAGAAACGTGCCTGGCCGGGTCGCCACTGCGGCAGTTGGGTGAAGGCGCGCAGAAAGGTGTCCTGCGCAACTTCCTGGGCATCGGCGTCATTGCCCAGCGTGCGCCAGGCCAGACGGTGCACGCGCGCCAGATGACGATCCACCAATCGTGCAAAGGCCCGTGGATCGCCATTGGCGGCTTGTGCAATGTCGCTGGCATCTGGATCAATCACCATGGCTCGCGGTGATGCAACAGGTGCAGGCATCATCGCTGATGTCGGCGCCTGCCACCATGATTCCACGAGTTCCATGTGCCGCCCGATCCGCTTCAGTGTCCGCCATCGCCGGACGCATGAGCGTCGTGCTTGTCGGAATCATGGCAGTCGCGCTTGGCATGCCTGCGATGCGCGGATTCATCCGCGCCGATCTTGCCATCACCATTGCGGTCGCGGGCTTCCAGGCGGGCGCTGCGCGCGGCAACGACTTCGGCCACGCTGACCTTGCCGTCAGCATCGGCATCCATGGCAAGGAAACGCTTTTGCGCGCGCTCGGCGTGACGCTGCCGGCGTTCCGCCTGGCGCAGCTCGTGCTCGGCATTCAGTTCCGCGGCATCGATGAAGCCGTCGTTGTTGGCGTCCATCGCGGCAACGTCGGTACCGATGCGATTGCGCGCCTCGTCGATGGATATCGCTTGTGGGTTTTGCGGGGCGGTGGATGTCTCCGCGGCATGGGCAGCCAAGGCAAGCACCAATGCAGCGGGCAGGGCAAGAAAGCGTAGGGACATGGCAATGCTCCGGGAATTTGGGTAGAGCCCTCGCCGACCAGCGCGGCGTGCGGGCAACAGCCATTAACGGAGATCGGAGAAAAATCCGTCGCGAAACCTGAAAATCCTGCAAGGGCGTGCACTGAAGGAGCGCGCGGAAGGCACCTGTGGGCTGCATCACGGTCTGCAAAGCGCAGCCCAGCGAGACGGGCGGGTTCGTTGCATGGCCCGGTTTTCGGCAGGCTATACTCGACCGCGACCGGCACTGCAGTAGCGAATACGGCCGTGATCTGGCCGATTCCGGGGATTCCCGGCTGTGTTCCGGGATTCGGCTGCGCGTAGAATCAGCCCGCCTCATCCGTTCGTGTCACTCGGGGAAAGCTCATGGATATTGCTGAACTGCTTGCGTTTTCGGTCAAGAACAAGGCATCGGACCTGCACCTGTCCGCGGGCTTGCCGCCGATGATCCGGGTTGATGGCGATGTCCGCCGCATCAACATTCCGATGCTGGACCACAAGCAGATCCATTCGCTGATCTACGACATCATGTCGGACAAGCAGCGCCGCGATTACGAGGAATTCCTCGAAGTCGACTTCTCCTTCGAGATTCCCGGCCTGGCGCGTTTCCGCGTCAACGCCTTCAACCAGAATCGCGGTGCGGGCGCGGTGTTCCGTACCATTCCCTCCGAAGTGCTGACCCTGGAAGACCTCGGTTGCCCGCGCGTGTTCCGCGAGTTGATCGAGCAGCCGCAGGGCCTGATCCTGGTGACCGGACCGACCGGCTCCGGCAAATCGACCACGCTCGCGGCCATGGTCGACCACGTCAACAAGCACGAATACGCCCACATCCTCAGCGTCGAGGATCCGATCGAGTTCGTGCATACCTCACAGAAGTGCCTGATCAACCAGCGCGAAGTGCATCGTGACACGCACGGCTTCAACGAGGCGCTGCGCTCGGCCCTGCGCGAAGACCCCGACTACATCCTGGTCGGCGAATTGCGCGACCTGGAAACCATCCGCCTCGCATTGACCGCCGCGGAAACCGGGCATCTGGTGTTTGCCACCCTGCACACCAGTTCAGCGGCCAAGACCATCGACCGCATCATTGACGTGTTCCCGGCCGGTGAAAAGCCGATGGTGCGCTCAATGCTTTCCGAATCCCTGCGCGCGGTCATTTCACAGTCATTGCTGAAAAAAGTGGGCGGTGGCCGCATTGCCGCGCACGAGATCATGGTTGGCATCCCCGCCATCCGCAACCTGATCCGCGAGGACAAGGTCGCGCAAATGTATTCGGCGATCCAGACCGGTGCCCAACACGGCATGCAGACGCTCGACCAGTGCCTGCAGGACCTGGTCAAGCGCGGCCTGGTCACACGCCAGCAAGCGATTTCCTACGCGAAGAACAAGGAAATCTTCAAGTAGCCCAGGTGCTTGTTGGGTTGCCTTCGCGCTTGTGACGGCACGCGCGAGTCGGCCTGTTCGGTGCGGATGTTCGGGTTAGTATGCGGACCGCCCTTCGCTTACCTGAGGTTTGTCGCATGCCCAGCAGCCCTTCTCCCGCGATCATGCCCTGCAAGGGTGTACTCCTGTTGCTGATGGTGGGCGCACTGGTGTCCGCCTGTGCGCCGGGCACCACCCGAACATCCTCGGGCAGCGAAGCGGCGGGCGCCTTGCTTGTGCGAGACGATGTGGCCTACCCGCTGGAGAAGGGGATCGCCACGGTGCAGATCGACAACGCTTACGGCGAAATCAACGTGCGTGACCACGATCGCGCCGAAGTCGGCGTGCATGGGGTTGCCCAGGTGCCGGATGCCAAGATGGCGCGTGCCCGATTGGTGCAGACGCGCGAAGGCGATATTTTGCGCTTGCGCGTGGAAATGCCGGATAACACCAAGGGCGGTCGCTACGATCTGGCTGCCTATGTGCCCAAGGACATGCCGTTGATCCTGCACGGCAATTCCGACCGAGTGGATGCGCGCAAACGCGTGGCTTCCGTCACTGCAACCACCAGCAGCGGCAAAATCAACGCCTCATCGCAAGGTCAACTCGAACTTTCGAGCACCTCTGGAATGATCCAGGCCATCCAGTTGCACGAGAACTGGATTGGGGCAAGCCGGATCAGCAGTGACAGCGGTCGCATCATCGTGGTGACGCCGTTGTCCGGGAACCTCAGCCTGAGTGCCCGCACCGGGGGGCGCTTGAGCACCAACTTCGGTTTGAGCGTGCATCCTGGTGACGACGGTGGCCGCCAGGCCGCGGCGCGTTATGGCTCCGGAACCAGCAAACTGGACATTGTCAGCCGTTCAGGTGAGGTAGTCCTTGATCAGGCGGTCCTGCTGGAGGAGGATACAGCCTCGTCCGATGAAGATGATTGATTCCGCCGTGGGTTGGGTTGGGTCGCATTTGCATTGCATGGGTTGAACCGGTTTTCTAGCCAATTCCTGTGGGGATTCCATCATGGTGTGTCGAATTGCCTTGCTGTCTGCGGTTGCGCTTGCATTGTCTTCGGGCAGTGTCCTGGCTGCGGAGAAGATGTCGCCTTCCCATGTCTACAAGAATGCGGAAGGGATTGAGGTACGGGCGGGTGCAGAGTGGGTAAGTGCCCCATCGGTCCCGGAGCGTTTTTTCCTCGATGCACGCACGCGGCCAATCGTCGCACCCTGGAAACCGGGTGATCCGATCCGCGAGATTCCGCGTCGCTTCGAAGGCGACATGAACGTGATCAATGCGCGGCCCGAGGCGGTCAATCCGGCCACCGGTCCCGATATCCTGGTCGAGCTGCAGCGCGCCTTTGGTGCGGGCACCGAGAGCCGCGCCTTCACCACGCCCCTGGTCAACGTGGATGGTCTGCCGTTCAGTGGCGTGTTCCCGCCGGATCCCAGCGGTGATGTCGGTGGTGGCTTCTACGTGCAGTCGATCAACGGCAGCGGTGGGTCAACCTACACGATCTACAACACCGCCGATGGCACGGTCGCCGCTGGTCCGTTCAACATGGACGGTCTTGGCAGCGGCGGTGCCTGCGCCAGTGGCAATGGCGATCCGGTGGTCCTGTTTGACCAGATCGCCAGCCGTTGGTTGTTGACCGAGTTTTCCTCCAGCGGCAACAACCTGTGCATCTATTTGAGTGCGACCAGCAATCCGGTGTCGACGACTTGGACGCGCTACAACTTCGTTCCGCCAAGTTTCCCCGATTATCCCAAGTATGGAGTCTGGCCGGATGCCTACTACGTGGGTGCCAACCAGTCCAACGGCGTCTACGCGATTGACCGTGCGCGCATGCTGGCCGGCCTCTCGGCCACCTTGCAGCGCTTCTCGGTGCCGACCTTGTCCGAGCTCGGCTTCCAGATGTTGCCACCGGCCAGCCTGAACGGCATCGATGTTCCGCCTGCTGGCGCACCCGGTGTGTTCCTGCGTCAGGTCGATGATGAGCGAAACAATCCGGGTAGCAACGATCCCAATTTTGATCGTCTGGAGTATTTCAACTTCCATGTCGACTTCACGACGCCGGCCAATTCGACCCTGACCGGTCCCATCGCCATCCAGATCAACGAGTTCGACCGCAGCTTCACGGTCCCCAGTGGATTCGGCGCAATTCCGCAACCGGGCACCTCGCGCTTGCTCGACCCGTTGTTTGAAGTGGTGATGTTCCCGGTGCATTACCGCGCCTTCGGCGGAACTGAAACCATCACCGGCAATTTCGTCACCGAGATCGGACCCAACAACCAGTCCGGCATCCGCTGGTTTGAACTGCGCCGCACCGGCGGCATTGCCAATCCATGGACCAAGTTCCAGGAAGGCACTTACGCGCCCAACGATCCCGAGGGTGCGACGAACCGCTGGATGGGTGCCACCGCGATGGATTCCGCGGGCAATATCGCCATGGGCTTCAGTATTGATCGGGCCGTCGGCGCATCCCCGTTGTTCCCGAGCCTTGCGTACGTGGGGCGACAGGCGGGCGATCCTGCCGGAGTCATGACCACGGCGGAAACCCGCCTCGTTACCGGCGGCAGTTCGCAGACCAGTTTCGACCGCTGGGGCGATTACTTCCAATTGGGCGTGGACCCGGCGGACGGCTGCACGTTCTGGTTCACCGGCCAGTACATGGGCGCCAGCAACTGGGCCACGCGTGTGGCCTCGTTCCGCTTCGACGCCTGCGGCTCGCCGACCTTCAGCATGTCGGGCACACCGCTTGATCAAGCCGTCTGTGCGGCCAGTCCCTCACCCAGTGCATTGGCACCGGTGGCCATCACGGTCGGTTCGATCGCCGGATTCAATACGCCTGTCAATCTTGGTTTCGGTGTCGGCTTGCCTGCCGGGTTTGCCGGTTCCTACACGACCAACCCGGTGGTGCCGCCCGGCTCATCGCAGGCCAACCTGACCGTGACCAATGCGGCCACGCCGGGTTTGAACGCATTGACCCTGCGCGGCAGTGCCGCTGGCACGGATCGCGATCTCGCCTTGAACGTGACCGTGGCAACGCAGGCACCGGCTGCGGCGACCTTGACGGCTCCGGCCAACAACGCGGTCGATGTTTCCTCCACGCCGACCTTCAGTTGGACTGCATCGGCCCAGAGTGCCAGCTATTTGATCGAAGTGGCAACCGATGCCGGTTTCAGCAACATCATTCTCTCGCAGTCGGTTTCCGGTACCAGCTTCCAGCCTGCTGCCGCCTTGCCGACCAACACGCAGCTCTACTGGCGGGTGACCCCGAACAACATTTGCGGCGCGGGCACGGTCAGCGCCGTGTTCACCTTCCGCACCCAGGCGGCTCCGGGCGACTGTTCAATCGGCACCGTTGTTACCCCGGTGTTCACCGACAACATGGAATCCGGAACCAACGGCTGGACCCACAGCGCGGCTGCGGGTTCGGATACCTGGGCCCTCAGCACGGTTCGCCCGAACAGCCCGGTCAGCTCCTGGCTCGGCGTCGATTCAGCAGTGATTTCCGACCAGCGCCTGGTGTCGCCGACGGTGGCCTTGCCGACTTCGCTGACCGGGCTGAACCTGCAATTCCAGCATTGGCGCAATATTGAGAATTCCGGTGCCACCGCATGCTGGGATGCCGGCATCCTGGAAATTTCGCTCAACGGCGGTGCATTCACCCAGATCACCAACGCGCAAATTGCGGTCGGCGACTACACCGGTGCAGTCAACTCCAGCGGCAATCCCTTGAGTGGGTTGCAAGGCTGGTGCGGATCGGTGCCTTACAACAACGTAGTCGTGGATATCTCCGCATTTGCCGGGCAGAACGCCCAGTTCCGCTTCCGCTTGGGCAGCGACAACTCAGTGGGTCGTGAAGGCTGGTACATCGATGACTTCAAGGTGCAAGGCTGCTCCGCCAGCGACATCATCTTTGTGGACGGCTTCGACCCGCCGTAACCGTAGGAGTCAGGCTGTATCAGGAAACCCGCGTCGCTGACCCGGCGCGGGTTTTTTAATGCCATGGATGGCATGTATGCCTGCAACGCAGGAGCAGTTGCAGGCGAATGCATGGATGGCATGTACCACCCTCACCCCGACCCTCACCCGCCAGCCGGA
>SHNG01000164.1 GCA_004295005.1 Gammaproteobacteria bacterium | reverse complement strand
CTCGCTCTTCTTTGTGCGACTCTCGAATCCTGGCCTTGACCCATGTCCCTTGTTCTCGACCTCACATGTGAACTGATCCGCCGCGCATCGGTAACGCCCGAGGATGCGGGTTGCCAGCAACTGCTGGGCGAGCGATTGGCAGCGGCGGGATTCGCCATCGAGGATCTGCACTACGGCGAGGTACGCAACCTGTGGGCAACTCACGGTGAAACGGGGCCGGTGCTGGTACTGCTCGGTCATACCGATGTGGTGCCGACCGGGCCGGTCGAGAAATGGACCAGCCCTCCGTTCGAGCCGACCATCCGCGACGGTCATTTGTTTGGCCGTGGTGCGGCCGACATGAAATCCGGCGTCGCGGCGATGAGCCTGGCGCTCGAGGAGTTCGCGCGTCGGCATCCACGTCACCCGGGAACCGTCGCCTTGCTGCTGACCAGCGACGAGGAAGGCCCATCCATCGACGGCGTGCGTCGGGTGATCGAGGAGTTTCGCCGTCGAGGACAGTGCGTGGACTGGTGCCTGGTTGGCGAGCCTTCGTCGCGGCAGGTGTTGGGCGACCTGGTTCGCGTCGGTCGGCGCGGTTCCCTGCATGGTCGATTGAGCGTTCGTGGTGTGCAGGGACACGTCGCGTATCCGGAACTGGCACGCAATCCCGTTCACCTCTCGGCTGCGGCACTGGCTGAGCTGGCAGCCACGGTCTGGGATGAGGGCAATGCCAGCTTCCCGCCCACGAGCTTCCAGATTTCCAATCTCCACGCGGGGACGGGTGCGGCCAACATCATTCCCGGCACGCTCGAAGTCGCCTTCAATTTCCGCTACGGAACCGCAAGCAGCGCGGATGGATTGCGTGCGCGGGTCGAAGACTGCCTCAAACGCCACGGCCTCGACTACGCAATCGAATGGGAGCTCTCGGGCGAGCCGTTCCTGACCGAGCCCGGCGCCCTGCGTTCGGCGGTTGAGGCGGTCCTCATGGAGCACTGTGGCCGGATGCCGGAATCCAGCACCGGCGGCGGTACCTCGGATGGCCGCTTCATCGCGCCGCTGGGTGCGGAAGTGGTGGAGTTCGGACCCGTCAACGCCAGCATCCACAAGGTGGACGAATGCGTGTCCGTGGCCGATCTGGAGCGCTTGCCCGACTTGTACCTTGCAATCATCGAACGCTTGCTGGCTTCGCCCTTGGCCTGAACCGCCGCTGGTCGGCTTTTTGCGCGTGCCCGCACATATCAGCAGCATGCTCGACCGGCTTTTCGGACGCTTAACGCCGGTTTGTGATAAAAATCAGCAGGTTTTGCGCTGCGCAAGGCGGAACGGGGCATTCAGCAACCGCCAAAAGCACGCCGGCTCCCACTTCAAGGAATTCATACATGGACAGGCAGCCGCCATTCGTGGCGCGTTTCCTGTGCCGTGATTGCCGCATCAGGTGAATGCATTGTTCGGGAAAATCGTTTCTTCCGTGAAGTTCGCAACGAGGCTGGCTGCCATGCTGGCTTGCCTTTTCCTGTCGAACGCAGCCTTGGCCATTGATTTCACCCCGCATGGCACACAGCCTGGCCTGAATTGGGGCATGGAAGAACCAATGGCCTGTTCGTCTTGCCATCGTGGTTTTTCCGGCAACGATCCGGGCTTCATGCCGCACAGCACCTGGGGTGGAAGCATGATGGCCAATGCCATGCGTGATCCCTTGTTCTGGGCCGCGCTGGATATCGCCAACAAGGACTACCCGGGCGTGGGTGACTTCTGCCTGCGCTGTCATACGCCGCCCGGCTGGTTGGCGGGGCGCGTGGTCAAGGCAATCGGTGGCGGCAATACGGGCCCTGGTGGTGCCAGTGGATGCCAGCTCAATGGCGACTACGATGACAATGACAGCAAGAGCAATGACTACGCAGGGGTGACCTGCCATTTCTGCCACCGCATGATGCCGACCGGGCCCTCCGGGCAACCGGGGATGATCGGCAACGCCAATATCTGGATCGACGACGCCACCACCTGCACCAACCCGAATGGAGACACCTTCGGCGGGCCCTGCCGTCGTGGGCCGTACAGCTACACCAGCGGATTTCTCGAACCGCCACACGGCTGGGTGGCATCGCCGTATCACCAGGACTCAAAGCTGTGCGGTACATGTCACGACGTGACCACTCCCGATACCGACCAGGGGCCGTTGAAGACCCTGGTGCTGGAAGGTGGCGTGGCAACCACACGTCCCATGCCACTGGAGCGAACCTATTCCGAGTGGAACAACAGCCTGTTCTCCGAAACCATATTTCGTGATGGCATGGGCGAAGGCCCGGACCTGGTGCCGGCCATTGCCAAGGCCCAGCAATGCCAGACCTGCCACATGCCCAGCAGCAACGATGTGGAAGCCAAGGCCTGCAACCAGAATCCGGATGGATCGCGGACAGGGAATCTGCCTGTGCACCAGTTTGCCGGTGCCAACACATGGATCCCTTCAATCATCAAGGCCGAATACGCCAACGGCGTGACCGGTTTTGATCGTGAGGAAGATTTTGATCGCAGCATTGCCAGCGCACGCGACATGCTGGAGAACAGTGCTTCCGTCGAGACATCGATCCTCGCCTACAGCCCGCCGACTGCCGGCAGTGCCGGCTCCATCAGCGTGCGGGTCAAGGTCACGAATTTGAGTGGACACAAATTGCCGACCGGCTACGCGGAAGGTCGACGCATGTGGCTGAACGTCAAGGCCCTCAGCGCAACGGATGCCGTTGTTGCCGAAAGCGCGGCCTATGACGGTACGACCGGCATCCTCACCGAGGACCCGCAAGCCAAGGTGTACGAGGTTTTGCAAGGCATCTGGACGTCGGGCCCGCCTGCCGAATGCAAGATCGAGGAAGCGGGCAAGAAGCAGTTCCATTTCGTGCTCAACAATTGCGTACGCAAGGACAACCGTATTCCACCGCTCGGATTCCATCCGGTTGCCGATGGTGATCCCAATGGCGATGAGATCCGGCCAGTGGCCTATACCTATCCCGAGGTCTCCCCGGGCTCCGGCGTCCTCGTCAACTACGATTCAGCCGACTATACCTTCGTGTTGCCCGCCGGCACCGCGCGGCCGATCAAGATCGAAGCCGGTTTGAAATTCCAGATTGCCAGCAAGGACTACATCGAGTTCCTGAAGGACGAATCCGCTGAGGCACCCGCGGTTCCGGCAGAGAACGCCCTCTGTACCGGCGGTCCAGGCCGACCCTTCGACATCGGTCCACAGTCGCTTTCCCGGGCAGACTACCTGTTCCAGTTGTGGAACAACCCCGCTTACGGCAAATCACCGCCGGAAACGGCTGGCAACCTCTCCACCGTGACGACGCCCAACTGACCCACGATCATGTCTGCATCGAATCGTTCTTCACTTCTCCGTTTCGCCGGCCATTGCGTGATTGCAGTGAGTTTCGGACTGGCGGCCTGCGCCAGCCAGTCGACCAGGGATGGCGCAGGCGATGCCATCGACCACAGCGGCAGGATGCGCGGCTATGTGGAATCAAGCCGGGTCACCGATTTCTGCCCGGACCAGTCCAAGCGTCGCGACGACGAGCGCTGTGTGGTCACCCGTGGATGGGACTATGCACGCGGACAAAACATCGTGCGCACCTTCGATCCATCCGGGAATCTCATCGCCACGCAGTATCCACCTGGCGCTGATCTCAGCCTGACGGAACCCGAGCGGCAACGCGCGGCAGAGTTGGTGAAGATGGATCCAAGGACACGCGACATCGTGAACAAGCCGGACGTGATGCTCTGGCATGGAGGATTTGCAATGCGCGAGCCTGGCGATCCCTTTTGCGACAGGGGTTCGCGCTGCATTCGCGTGATCGCCGCCGTGAACAACGGGGACGATGTGATTCTGCATTCCGTGGTCGATCTGATGAGCGATCGTGTTGTTTATCCTGATTACGTGCCTTCCGGACGGAAGGCGGTCCATTCATCCTTGGAGCATTGATCCATGTTGATTCAGCGATACATTGCCGCGATTGGCCTGATGGCTCTTGGCGCAACATCAATGGCGCATGCCGGATCACCCACCTGCGTCGCCCCCGAGACAAAACTGAGTTGGCCTGCGGTCAACCCGGTTTGGGAAATGTGCTGGCTGGCTCCGGATGACAGCGTGGGACCGGCTGGCTCCGGAATGGAATTGCGCAACGTGTACTGGAACGGGCAACTGGTGTTGCGCCGCGCGCACGCGCCGATGCTCTTCGCGGAATACAAGGACGGCAACGGTGGCGATTGCTATCGTGACTGGAAGGATGAGCCGACCTCTACCTTGGCCGCCAATGCAGTGCAGAACCAGTTGGGAGATATCCCGCCGGGCGGCAATGCGGCAATTACCAGTTGCGATCGTTCGCAAGATCCAACGGATTCCTACGGCTATTGCCCCTATCAACTGCCGGTTCCAACGGGTTATTCCTGCACCCAGGGCGTGGCCATCGAGAACATGGGCAACCGCGTAAGACTGACAGCGCAGTACATCGCTGATTGGTACATGTATTCATCGCGCATGGAGTTCTATGTCGATGGTCGCATCAAGCCCACCTTCGGTTTCGGCAACCGCAACGGCACGTTCAATGGGGTGACCCATTGGCACCACAACTACTGGCGTTTCGAGTTCGACATGGAAGGCCTCGGCAACAATGTGGTCAGTATCGACAACTCGGACCAGGCTTCCGAGTTCATCGACTTGCGCAATTCCGGTGGTGGCCCGGGTGGCGGTCCACGGACCTGGTCGGTGCGCAATCCCTCAACCGGAAATGGCTATCGCATGGTTCCTGGAGCAAGCGACTACGAGTACGCGACCAACGAATCCGGTCGCGGATTCCACACGGTCGATTTCATGGCGACACGGGCGCACGCCAACGAGTACGGCGACAACCCGAACTACGACCTGTTCGATTGCGAAATGCACCAAGAAAACATTGTCAATGGTGAAAACATCGCCAACACCAACCAGGCCATCTACTACCGGGTTGCGGTTCGCGATACCACGGCGAACAGTTGGCCACCGGGTTGCAGTGGTGGAAACTGTCAGGCGCAGAATTCCATGGTCTGCAAGTCGGTCGGACCGACACTGTACCCCTTCGGTCCGTGGGCTGACCTGATCTTTGCTGATGGCTTTGACGTGCTTGTGCCAGGCGCCCGGCCTTATCTACTGACCGACGCGTGAAATCGAACATGAAATGCCTGTGGCCCGGATTGCGCGCAACTCTTGCCTTGTTGGTGCCGGTCTTCATCAGTGCTTGTCATCCGAATACGCGCACGCAAGGAATCCGGGATGCCGACAGTACGATGACTCCGCTACACGCATCGGCGGGCGTTGGCGGCGGCATGGTGCACATAGATCTTGCTTCGTCAGAGATCGTGCTTCCCGAATATCTGCCGGTGCGTCGCTACCAGGACGTATTCACCGAAAATGACATCAACCGCAAAGTCTGGGTTGAGTATGGCTGGGACTATCGGCGTGGTGTCGTCGTGGAGACGGTTTACGACGAAACGGGTCACGAGTTTCGCAAGACCGACAAGCCCGGGTACACATTGAATTTCGCGGATCGAGAACTCGAATTGGCGATTGCGCTGGCCAGGGAGGAGTCCAGTCTTCACGAATTGCTGTCTGCCTCCGACTTGAATTTCTATGCCGGGTTCGTTCTGCGCAACGAGAACGATGCCGGTTGCAAGGCGGGTTCCAGATGCGTGCATGTGATCGTATCCCGCGGCGATGGCCAGCAACATGTGGCCCACGCCATTGTTGATTTGATGACGCGGCGAGTCGTGCACGCCGCGCTTGACCCGGATCGGAAGCCCGACCCGGTAGCCGACAAGAACCGAGGGTAGACCGATGCAGTTGATCATGCGGAAACTGGTGGCGGGCTTGGCCCTGCTTGGCATGGGAATCAGCGGATCCGCATTCGCTGCAGCCGCAGATTGCGGTCTGTGGGGCGGCAACCTGCTGCAATGGCCCGCAGTCAATCCGATCTGGGAGATGTGCTGGGTACAACCGAGCCAGAGCGTGGCCGCGGATGGCTCCGGCCTGGAATTGCGGGATGTGCACTACAAGGGAATCCTGGTCGCCAAGCGCCTGCATGCTCCGATCCTGTTTGCGGAGTATCGCAACAGCGGCACCTGCTATCGCGACTGGAAGGATTCCGATGCGCGTTTTGTCGCATCGGTCCCGGTACGCAACCAGTTGGGTGTACCTTCGCCCTACATTGCCACCACGGTATGCGACGTTTCGCACGACGCCACCGCGTCCTACGGAAGCTGCCCGTTTACCGGTGCGCCAGGAACCAACTTCGTCCTGGCTGACTGCATAGGTGCGCCAGGCGGAGTCGCAATCGAGGACATGGGAGATCATGTGGTGCTGACCACCCAATACTCGGCAGCCTGGTACCAGTACACGGGGCGCTATGCGTTCTGGGCCAATGGCGATATCCAACCCGAGTTCGGTTTTGGAAACCGCGACGGAACAAACAACAGTCTCACCCACTGGCACCACAACTACTGGCGCTTCGACTTCGACATAGATGGCGCCGGCAACAACGAGATTCTTGCAAATGGCGTGCCGCAGTCAACGGAGTTCTCCGGCTTGCGCAGCCTGACCGGTGGACCGGGCGGCGGGCCGACGTATTGGGACGTGATGAGCAGCAAGGGAAATTTCGGCTATCGAATTGTTTCCGGGTCGGATGACTACAATCCGCCCAACCAATCCGGGCGCAATTTTCATTCGGTCGACGTGATTGGCAGCCGTTTCATCAACAACGAATACGCGGACCGCAGCGACAACAACCTGGGTGACTGCACCATGACGGCCACGAATATTGCCAATGGTCAGGCGATTGCAGATACGGATGTCGTGTTCTGGTATCGCGCCAGTGTACGGGATGCCAACGGCAACAACTGGCCGCCCGGTTGCAGCGGTGGAACCTGCGAGCCGCAAAACTCGATGGTGTGCAAGCAGGTCGGCCCGACCATCACCCAGATCGGTGACTGGCCAATTTTCCGAAACGGATTTGAATGAATCCCGGTTCCCCGGTGGCCGCGGGCAATCCGGCCAGAATCTTGACTTGGAGTTGATGAAATGCAGCGTAATTCAGGATTTCATGTTTTCACATTGGCGAGCATGCTTGCCTTCGGGGTTGCTCCGGCACCTGTCTTGGCGGATTCAGGCGAGCCCGTCGCGGGTTCGAGCCAGGATGCGCTGTGGGCCGTATGGGGTGGGGAAGTTGGCATGCGCTGGAATCCCGAGCTGCTTTCCGACATGGGAATCCGTGTTGAGCGGACCAGCGGGAAGCTGGAAGGCCTGAGCTGGCGCCAGCATGAGCGGTTTGCCGTTCGCGAATCGGGCAGTCTCGAGTTCCGTGTTCACAACAACAACCTGCAGGCTTTTGTGGGTGGTTCGGTGCAGGCGCGTGGCGGATACGTCCTCAAGCTGCCGGACGGGGAAATCAACCTTACCGATTTTCGCCTGCGTACCCGCGCCGACAATCCGCTGGTCCTGGATCTGGTGGGCGCCGATGGCAAGGCATGGTTCTATGTCGACCGGCTGATGTATGAACTCATCAACGACAACCACACCCTGGCCATACGCACCATGGATCTGCGCGTGGCGCCCGCTTTGGCCGAGCGCATTGGGCGTCCGCAGATGGCCAATTGGGCAATTGCGGACATGCAGTTGCTGAGTCAGGTAATGCGTCAGGGTGATGGCGTCACCGGAGGGAGTGTTTTTGACTGGAGTGGAACCCAGGTGCCGGGTCAGCCGGTCGGTACGGTGTTCAGGGCCGACCTGTTCATGCAGACCTTCTCCGTGAGTTACAGCCGCTGCAATGGCTGTACCGGAACATCCACCACGGGCCAGGTGGTGTTTACCCCCAGTTCCACCTTGCGCAACAACGTGAACGAAGGTTCAGCGCAGGCTACGGTCCCCGGGGACCCCCTCGGAACCAGCAATGTCCTGTGGACGGCCGATATTCCCTGGTACCAGAAATTCTCCGGTACCTTCCCCCCCTACAACAATGATCAGCACCCGTTCCTCATCTGGAACCTGTATCGATACAACGCAGATGGCAGCATCGACCAGATTGGTCGATCCGGCGTCAAGCACGCGTTCCTGACCACCAACGTCGGCTGCGCCCCCGGCCATGGCGGCGATCCCCACGTGCTCGGGCGTTCCTGCTCGGATACCTACGGCACGGGCAACAACGACAGCAACAACGATCTCGGGCCGCGCTCGGAAATCATTCCCGCTGACAACATCTGGGGTCGCTGCGGCTCGATTTACGACACCAACTGCGACGGCAATCCGAACAGCTCGGGCAACGGACAATACAGCCAGCGCCTGATCACCATCGAGTCACAGATTGATCCCCTGCTCAATGTGGGCGCGACCTACCGTTTCGAGTCCTGGTACCTGGCTCGTGAGGACGTCAACATTTACAACTCAATGGGTACGCGTGGTGTATCGCCCTCGCGATCCGGCTCCAGTTGGGTGCCGGGTTCCGGCGAAGGATTCCGCCTGGGATCGGCCATCGACCGTTGGGTGGAAACCACGCCTCCGGGAGGCACAACCGTGTTGCAGGAATTGGCCAGCAGCGAAGGCCACATCAAGGCCGCGGTCAAGGTGTTCGATCTTGGCGGTGGTCAGTACCGCTATGAATACGTTGTCATGAACTTCGATTTCGCCCGTGCATTTACCGAGGGCAGCGAGGCTGCACAAAACCTGAAGGTCGTGCACAACTTTGGTTTGGACAGATTCAGCGTTCCGGTTCCGGCCGGAATCACCGTAAGCAATGTCGTGTTCAGCGATGGCGACCTCAATGCAGGCAATGACTGGATCAGCACGAACGCCGGCGGCACCTTGAGCTGGACCGCACCGGCCAATCCAAGCCCTCCCGCCAACGTGCCGGCGGTTCTCAATCCCCTGAACTGGGGTTCGATGTTCCGTTTCTCGTTCATTGCGAACGGTATTCCGGTTGCGGGTGACGCCAGCCTGCATGTGGCCGCCAGCGGCGTTCCGCAAAGCCTGACGGCGAACCTGCGCGTTCCCAATTCCGACATCATTTTTGTCGATGGATTTGAGACGCCCTGAATCCGGCAACGATCCGGTTGGCCACACGGCCAACCGGAAAGCGGGATGATTCAAACGAACTCACGGCGATGCCGGCTGAAACATCAGCAGATGCAAGGCAGGGCCCGGCAGGAACGGTGTCGGCTTGCCCTCTACCCAATCCCTGTGCCCCGCACCGTAGAACGGTGACAGCGGGTGGCCGCTCTGGCCTCCCGGCAATTCGAAGTAGCCGTGCTCCTCATCCCCCGGCGCCACGGCAAATCGCTCGGATGCACCAAACGCCGGGCCTTGCACGCGGGGCATGTTGATGTCACCGGGCAAGGGATCGGCCGGCATGTCGAGCAGGCGGGCGAGGAATGCCGGCAGGGCGCGTGAAAGCGGATGCGCGATGCGTGCCGTGTTGCGTTCGCCCCAGGTTCTGGCAGCGATGCCACCGGCTTGTTCATCCAGGCGCGCCACAACACGATCCAGGCATTTCCGGTGCAGGTCTTCCCAGTCGGCATAGCCGGGTGGCAACAGGTGGGGTGGGCGCTGTTGCAGGAGCGACCACACCGCGTGCTCGGACTGGGCCAGTTTGGGCATCTGGAAATCAGGGTAGTTCTTCCTAACGGCTGCGGCAAATCCGGCAAGCACGGTATCTTTCACTTCGTTGCGCCAGGCTCGCACCAGGCGATAGGAGACGGAATCCACCGAGGCGTGACCCTTCCAGTCGGTGAGGATGCCGCCAATCCGCGCAAGCTCTGCATCCTCGGGTGATTGCTTGATCAGCTTGTCCAGGCGCTCGTACCACGGCTTCAGGAGCAGGGCGCGGTCATCCAACTGGATTTCCAGCATGTCGGCGGCACTGAACTTCTGTTTGGCATTGAGCGCGTCGCGTATCTGCATCTGTCGCGCACCGAGGTCGTATCCGCCGTCGCCCAAACGCTCGAGTGGAACTCCGCTGTCGACCAGGCGTGCATTTGCGGTCCACAAGCGTTGCCAGGGCGGATTGGAAATCAGTGGATAGTCCGCGTGGTCCAGCCAGCCATCCCAACCCGTTCCGGGCTGGCTCCAGTCGGCAGGCAGGCGTGCATCGAATCCACCGATACGATTTGGAATGCGACCGGCAATTGTCCACGCAATGCTGCCAAAGCGGTCGGCAACCAGGAAGTTTTGTGCGGGCATGCCTGCGCGCTGCGCAATGGCGATGGCTTCGTCCGAGGTTTCGGCGGTTTCCAGATTCATCAATTCCAGATTGAGCGCGCCGGGCCGGTGTGCGGTCCATGCCAGTGCCAGCGGCGTCCCATCGGCATCCTTCGCCAGGATCGGCCCCCAGCGCGTATCGCGAACGTCCAGCGTTTCCGCTTCGCCACCTTTCACCGAAATGGATTCCTTGTGTACCACCACGGTGTCGCTGCCATCGGGAGTCTTGTATCGGTTCGGATCGCCTGCATCGGGCAACACGCGTACCCAATCGGTGAAATCGCCATAGCTGTTGGTGAAGCCCCAGGCCACCGCACGGTTGCTGCCGACCACCATGGCCGGCGTGCCGGGAAGGCTGGCACCGGTGACGTCAACAGTCTGGCCCTGCCGTCGCGGATTCGGATAAATCAGCCGGGTGCGAAACCAGATGCCCGGTACGCGCAAGTCCAGATGCATGTCGTTGGCGATCAGTCCGGCGCCCCCCGCCAGTTGGCCGCTCACCGCAAAGCTGTTGCTGCCGGGAACATTGTCGTTGGCCGCTTCCGGTCCTCGTATCAATTTCGGATCGAGGGAATGCAGGTCGATGTCCTGTGGCGTGGGCAAGTCGGGCCAGCGCATGGCAGGCCCGCTGAGCGGGGCATCCCAACCACCGCCAATGGCCGAGAGGAATTGCCAGGCGGAATCGGGCAGCGCGTCCTTCATTCGCGAGAATGCAAGCTCACGCGTGTTGGCGGCATCGTTGAGCGAAAAGTACATGGCATCAACCACCAGCAAGGTGTCGGCGCTTGACCATTCGCGAGGCGTGGATCGTGTGAGCAGGTAGGCGAGGGGTCGTACCGACAGATCGGAGAGTCCTGCATTGACGCCATCTCGATAGCGCGCAATCAGATTGCGATCCGCAGCCGGGGCATTGGCAAGCTCAGCCTCCGCTCGAGCGCGCATGCGATGGACGCGGGCACGGCGGTCGACCGGCAGCGCGGTGCTGCCAAACAATTCCGCAAGTTCACCCGCGGCGCTGCGCCGCATCAGGTCCATCTCGAAGAAGCGTTCTTGTGCGTGGATGTAGCCCAGGGCCCATGTGACATCACCCCGGTTCTCGCCGCGGATGGTGACCGTACCGAGGGCGTCCCGTTCGACCGTCACCGGAAGGGAAAGGTCGGGATTGGTCAGCCCGCCATCGAGCATGGGCAGGCTTCCCCTCAGAAGCAACCAAGAGCCAAAGCTCATGAAGATTATGGAAAACAGTGCCAAGGTGCTGAATCTGCGAATGAACCTTATCAAATCAGTTTCTCCGTGTTGTGAATGCACAAGCCATCCTGGGACACATGTCAGAGCAATCCGCCCCAAGACCCGTGCAATTGCGACTTTTGTCGCATCATGGACGGTGCTAGGCTACGAAAAGCCACCGCGATGCGCTGTGGTTGCCACTTTGCTTCAAGAAATCTTTTGGTGTTCGCAGCGGGCATCAGTGCCCGCAGTGGAGCATCGAAGAAAAACTCTGCCCTGGGGATTAGATCATGCTGAATCCGATGAGAACCATGGCCATGGCGCTCGCCGCCACCGCCTTGAGTGCACCGCTTGCCTTTGCCCAATCCTTTTCCAATACAACGTTTGAAATTCCAAAGCCGCTGCGTCCCACGGTTGTGGCGCCCACGGGTGGCTGCGGAACCATCACCCTGACCCAGTCCACCTCACAGGCTATCGTTTCCGGCAATTCCGTCTCTTGCAATGCAGGTGGATTGCACTCTGACAATTCCTATTACCGGTCTTTCCCGCTGACGGCAGACATCAATGTTTGCGAAGTGCAGTTCGGTATTGAAACCGCAACCGGCGCGGGTGGCACCCAACCAGTAACTGTCAATCTGTATTCCGGTGCGGGTGCGTTTCCGGCCACATTCCCGGGCGGCTATACCCAGATTGGCACTGCAACGGTGAACGTTGCGGACCAGTCCGCTACCGTCTTCCCGGCGACTGTGGCCGGCTTGGCCACCGCGGGCTCCAATCTGGTGGTCGAGGTGTTCACGCCCGATGGCCAGACGGCTGGAAACTCCTTTTTCATCGGCTCCAATGCTTCCGGTGAGTCGGCGCCGAGCTACCTTGCCGCGGCAGACTGCGGAGTAACGGCACCGGCGACAACCGCTTCGATTGGTTTTCCGCAGATGCAGATCGTGATGAACGTGATCGGCAATCCGGGTGGTCCGAGCTTGGCCGTTGGGTCCGCTGCGGCAACCGTGGCTGATTCGTGCAGCAGCAATCCCGCCCAGGACAACGGTACGGTCGAGCCCGGTGAAACCGTGACCGTGCAGGTGCCCATCAGTGCGGCAGGTGGCAACTTCACCGGCGTGGTGGCGTCGCTTGATTTGCCCGCCCCGGCTGGTATCACCTATGTCACGTCCACTGCGAATATCGGCAATCTGGCGGATGGCAGCAGTGCGAATGCAACCTTTGTCGTCACCGTTGCGGAAACCGCGAGCTGCGTGACTCCGTTCACCCTGCCGATCAGTGTCACCAGCAACGAAGGCACGTCGGCTGCGGGTTCCGTTGCCTCGCAGATCGGTCAGGCGGGAACGGTCACTCCGAATGAAACCCTGCCGTTGGCCATTCCGGACAGTAGTCCCGCAGGCGTGACCTCCACGATCACGGTTGCTGAAGACATCACCTTGACCGATCTGCAAGTGGGTGTGGAAATTGATCACACCTGGGTGGGTGATGTGTTCATTTCGCTGACCAGCCCTGGCGGTACGACGGTGACCTTGCTGGATCGTCCGGGTTACACCGGTTCCGGTTTTGGCTGCTCCAGCAACGACATGGATGTGGTGTTCTCGGATGCGGCTTCCGTCGACCCGGAAACCAGCTGCCCAGCCGGTCCTCCGTGGCTTTCCGGCCCAGTGCTTCCATTCAGTCCTCTTTCCGCATTTGATGGCGAAAGCACGGTGGGCACCTGGACCCTGACGGTCAGCGACAATGCGGGTGGCGATACGGGTCAAATCGTCAACTGGAGTTTGATCCCGACTCCCGGGTTCAGCGGAATCTGCACCGTTTGCGTGGGTGGCGGTGGTGGTCCGGTGCAACCGGCCATCGAGCTGCCAACCCTTGCTACCTGGAGCAAGCTGGCCTTGGGTCTGCTTACCCTGCTGCTGGGTGTGTTCTATTTCCGACGTACCGCGCGGCGCTGAGCTGCAATCTAGGCAAGATCAAGACGGGGGCCACTTGGCCCCCGTTTTCGTTGCGCGAATCGAATCCGGATCCGTGCAATCGGCGTGTTGCCGCAACGCGTCATCGTCATGCGCCGGTTCAGTGCTCTGGATGCTTGCACCCGAACCAGTCGCGGCGAATTGCCAGGTCAAGCCAGTCACAACCATCGCACGGGAATCGGATGCCACCGCGCGCCCGACGCGAGGCTGCCGTGAATCCGCGGAGACGATGATGCGGCACGCACGGTTCCCCAGGCAGGACTGGGTTCGCCAACCGGCGATGGCCGTTGGCGTGCGTTGACAGCGCGGCGTTTTCCATTCCGGTTGGCCTGCCGATCATCACGCGTTGCTCAATACGTCAGCCCCAACCTGACCCAAAGCATTCGCCCTGGCTCATTGATGCGCAGCGGATCGGCGGGGAAGCCGAAGTCGGCATTGCCAGCAAGGTTCAGGTGTTCGCTGTAGCTGCGGTCGAACGCATTGTCGATGCCGGCCGTTAGCAGGGCGTCGCGGTGAAGGCGGTAGCCGCCGTTGAGCGCAAGGGTGGCGAACCCTGCCGATGGACCGAGGTCGCGTCCGGTCACGTTGCCCTGGTTCTGCGCAATGCGTTCCTGTGCCGCCACAGCGCGAAACAACAGGCCGAAGCTCCAACGCCGGATATTGAAATTGGCCGAGAGCCGTGCATCCAGCGGTGGCATCTGTGGCAGTGCCGCGCCGCTGTCGCGATTCTCGCCCCAGGCATGAGCCAGCGTCGCGCCAAACATCCAGCGGCCGTCTGGACGAAACTCGATGCCGGATTCGGCTCCGTGGATGCGGGCATCCACGTTTGTCGCTGCGGACATCGGCCCCATCATTCCGCCTCCGGTGTAGGTGAACAGTATGAAGTCTTCGATGCGCCCGACGTAGGCGGACAGCCACGCGTGGGTGCGTTCGCCGTGGAATTGCGCGCCGATGTCGAACTGGGTGGTGCGTTCCGGCTTGATGCCCACAAATGCATTGGGCGCGCTTGACGGGCCCAGGCCCGGTGAAAACAGCTCCCAGTAGTCCGGCATGCGTTGTACATGTCCCAGGCCGGCGTACCAGTCCAGTGGCATGCCAGCCGGCGAGCCCTCGAAGCGCAGGAAGCCTGACTGCAAGGTTTCCCTGCGGGTCATGCCCGAACTGGGATTGGGCATACCCGCCATGCCGATGATTGCACGCTTGTCGGTTGCTTGCGCCCGGTCCACCCTGGCTCCTGCGATCCACTTGCCGTCGCTGGCAAGTGGGTGGCTCAACTCAGCGAAGACGCCATGGTTGGCAAATGCGGCGTCCTTCATTCTCGGTTCGAGGAGGTACGCGTCGCGCCCCATTGCGCTGCGTCTCCGGTGCCTGCTGTGCTGGCTGTCCATGCCTGCGCTCAGCTCCCATTGCGACCAGGCCCAATCCAGCGCGACGCGCCCGCCCAGCGTACGGCGATCGACATTGGCAGCCGTTGGCATCGGCATCGGCCCTGTCGGGTTGGGTTCGCGTAGCGTGTAGTTGTCCATGACATGATCAGCGTGGTTGCTGAAGATGTTGGCTTGCAGCGATTGCAGTGGCCCGGAGAATCCGGATTTCCCGAAGCGCAGGACGTAGCTGTCGCGCCTGAACTTCGAGCCATCCATGCCTCGACCGGCATAGCGGGCCTGGCCGTCTCCGGATCCCGCAGAAAGCTCCAGCCGCGTTTGGTCATCGGGCGTCCAGCCTATCGCCGCATCCGCGTTCCACTTGTTCCATGACGAAGGTACGACATGGCCGTCGCCATCTTCGTAGTCGTCGGCTTCGGAGTGGTTGCCATTGATGCGCAGATAGCCGGGGGCGGCGCCTGCTTCGAAATTGGCCACCTGGTCGTTGCGTGCAAACGATCCGGCCAGCAGGCTGCCGTTGACGCGGATGCCGGGTTCTGCGAAGCGGTCGACTTCGCGCTCGAAACGAACCGTGCCGGCGGATGCACCCGGCCCCCAGAGTACGCTTTGCGGACCCTTGATGACGATCAGGCGATCGTAGGTTTCCGGGGAAACGTAAGAGAGCGGATTGTCCATCCGTGCCGGGCAGGCGCCGGGCATGCTGCCTTCATTGGTCAACAAGCCCAGACGCGAGCCGAACATGCCACGCAGGACAGGATCTCCGTTGGTGCCGCCGTTGCGCAGCGCGCTGAACCCGGGGATGGTTTTCAGATAGTCGGCGCCATCGCTGGCGGGGATGGGCTGTCGTGGCACTCGTGGATCGGTCTCCCAGGTCAATGCGGATTCCGGTGCTTCACCGATGACCTTGACCGCCGGCAGGATCTGCGCGGCACGTGGCTCAAGGTCGATGGTCTCGGCACGGGCAGGAAGGGAAAACATCAGCGCGGCACCAATGGCAACGGAAATGCACGGCGAGCGTCGCGTCGCTGGATGAAGAATGGACATGTTGGCTCCAAGGCACATGGGCGCGGCCCGCGGGCCACGCAGGAAATGTTCGGAAGGAGGCGTGGCTCAGGTCGCGAGCGGTGGAGCCTGGGAACCGAGGCCGCGTCGATTGCGCGGCGAGTGCGGGATCAGCCAATAGAAATGAAGCCCAACGGCCGGCGCCGGGCGCAGATGCGGAACCATCAGCAGGGCTACAACCAGCAACAACGGCGCAGTCAGAACGCAATAGCCGCAGGCTTCGTCCATGGACGGCATGGGAGGTGTCGGATCCGACTGCCCGATGGGCGACGACAAACCAACCAGCTTCAGCCCGGTCGCGGTGCACATCTCCACGAGGTACGCGGAGGCATTGCCCGCGTGGGACGCCAGTATGCGGCTGACTGCGGGCGCCAACGCAATCAACAGCGCAGCGGCGAGGGCGAGCCACGCAGTGTGTCTGAATCGGGAAGACGAACGGATCACGTGCGCATTGTAAGTGGGTGGCATTCGTCTTCGTGCCACCTGGTGCGCGCCAAAAGGTCGCAGAATGGAACCGGTCTCGGCTTCGTGACGATCATCCGTTCGGCTGCGATCAACAACCTTTCCATTCTGCTCGACGCGCGACCAATCGCAGGATTCCTGAATCCGCCTCGATCAATGGCGCGGCGCGGTTGGAGGGAGTCGACCCGTGCCTAGGTGCTGGTTTCGATCCGGTCCACGCGCTGGAATCCACGTGGCAGCAAGGAGCCGCGGGTGGCGCGATTGCCGCCGTACTCGACCAGGTCAGCCCATTTGAGTACCAGCTTGCGTTGCCCGGCGAACAGGTTGACCTCGCCCTTGCCCTCGCTGACCACGGCGATGCCGGCCACGCGCTCACCGGCTGTCAGCTTTGCCTTGGGTATCTCGATCAGCTTGTTGCCCTTGCCGCCGTTGTCGAGTTCCGGAAGTTCGGCCACCGAGAACATCAGCAGGTGCCCGCTGTTGGTGGCCACCACGATGCGGTCGCGTGCGCTGTCCTCGACCAGGGCCGGATCGAGCACGTGGGCGTCGTCCTCGATGTTCATCACCTGCTTGCCGGCCTTCTTGCTGCCGAGCAGATTCTCGAATCGGGTGACGAATCCATAGCCGCAATCCGATGCCAGAACCAGGCGGGTGGCGGGATCGGCAATGGCCAGGGTGTCGACTTGTGCACCGCCGGCGATGCTGAAACGGCCACTCAAGGGTTCCCCGTTGCCGCGCGCCGAGGGCAGGCTGTGTGCCGGTGCCGAATAGCTGCGTCCGCTCGAATCGATGAATGCCACCTGCTGGGTGGTGCGACCCTTCGCGGCTGCACGAAAACTGTCGCCTTCGCGGTAACTCAATGCCGTCGCGTCGATATCGTGGCCCTTGGCGGCACGCACCCAGCCCTTGGCCGAGAGCACGATCGTTGCAGGTTCCGAGGCAACCAGCGCGGCTTCATCAAGCGCCTGCGCGGCAGCACGCGTGACCAGGGGCGAGCGGCGTGCATCGCCATGTTTCTTGGCGTCCTCGCGCAACTCGTCCTTGATCAGGGTCTTCAGGCGCGCCTTGGAGTTGAGCACGACATTGATCTTTGCGCGCTCCTGCTCCAGTTCGTCGCGTTCGGCATTGATCTTCATTTCCTCGAGTCTGGCCAGTTGGCGCAGGCGCGTCTCCAGGATGTAGTCGGCCTGCTCCTCACTCAGCGCGAAGCGCTTCATCAGCACCGGCTTCGGCTCCTCCTCGCTGCGCACGATGCGGATCACCTCATCCAGGTTGAGATAGGCAATGCGCAAACCTTCCAGCAGGTGCAGGCGACGCTCGACCTTGTCGAGTCGATGCTGCAGGCGACGCGTCACGGTGTCGCTGCGGAATTGCAGCCACTCGCCGAGGATCTGCTTGAGGTTCTTGACCTGCGGCCGTCCATTGAGGCCGATCATGTTGAGGTTGACCCGGAAGGTTTTCTCAAGGTCGGTAGTGGCAAACAGATGCGGCATGATCTCGTCCGCGTCCACGCGGGCAGAGCGCGGAATCAGCACCAGACGCACTGCATTCTCATGATCGGATTCGTCGCGCACATCCTCGATCATCGGCAGTTTCTTGGCCCGCATCTGGGCAGCCAGTTGTTCCATGATCTTCGACGGCGAAACCTGGTGTGGCAGCGCGGTGATCACGATGTTGCCATCCTCGCGACGATACACGGCGCGGGCTCGCAGGGTTCCATTGCCGGTTGCATACAGCGCGAGCAGGTCGTTCTTCGGAGTGATGATTTCCGCTTCGGTTGGAAAGTCTGGCGCCGGCAAGTGCTCGCACAGTTCGGCAATGCTGGCTTGGGGTTCATCCAGCAGATGAATGCAGGCGCTGACCACCTCGCGCAGGTTGTGCGGCGGGATGTCGGTGGCCATGCCGACGGCAATGCCGGTGGTGCCGTTGACCAGCACATGCGGAATCCGTGCAGGCATCCATGCCGGCTCTTTCAGGGTGCCATCGAAGTTGGGTGTCCAATCCACCGTGCCCTGGCCCAGTTCGCTCAACAGCGCTTCGGCAATGGGGGTCAGGCGGGATTCCGTATAACGCATCGCCGCAAACGACTTCGGGTCGTCCTGCGAACCGAAATTGCCCTGGCCGCCAACCAATGGATAGCGGTAGGAGAACGGTTGCGCCATCAGCACCATGGCTTCGTAGCAGGCACTGTCCCCGTGCGGATGGAACTTGCCGATGACGTCACCCACCGTTCGCGCGGACTTCTTCGGCTTGGCGCCGGCGTCGAGGCCGAGTTCGCTCATCGAATAGATGATGCGGCGCTGCACCGGCTTGAGCCCATCGCCAATGAATGGCAAGGCGCGATCAAGCACCACATACATTGAATAGTCGAGATAGGCGCGCTCGGCATAGTCCTTGAGCGCGATCTGTTCGTAGTTGCCTTGCAGGGTCATGGTTTCCGCAGTCCGGAGCGTCGGCAGTGTGCCTGTGCGAGCCGTGAATTGTGCCGGATTGACCTGCGTATCGCACATGGCCTGGCCGCGCGCGCGACGCGTGCGGGGCTACAATGCGGATGCCCCAAGGGTGATGGTTCGTTTGTAGTGGATTGATTGCGCGGGTAATGCGGGTCTTGGCAGCCGTGCCGATCCGCTCAGCAGCCCGAGCGTGAAAGGAAACTGCGATGAAGCCGGTCAATGCGGCCATGAGCAGCCGCCAGGACCAATTCGAGGCCCTGGTCCGCGGACACTCCACGGACCTGTACCGCTACGCCTACTGGCTTTGCGGCCAGGAAGCGCTGGCCCAGGACCTGGTGCAGGACACCTTCCTGCGTGCCTGGCGCGCGCTTGATCGTTTGCGCGAGGTTTCCGCGGTGAAGGCCTGGCTGATCACCATCCTGCGCCGCGAGCATGCGCGGCTGTTCGAAAGGAAATCCATGGCATCGGACGATATCGATGACATCGACCTGCCGGATCCGCAGGCTACGCCTGAGCGCAGTACCGAAGAATCGCGCCTGCGCCAGGCCATGGCCAGTCTCGAACCCAAGTACAGGGAACCGCTGGTGTTGCAGGTGCTGGGTGGGTTTTCCTGCTCGGAAATCGCCGAGCAACTGGGCCTTGGAGAAGCCGCCGTGATGACCCAGTTGTTCCGGGCGCGGCAAAAACTGAAAGGGCAGTTGGGCCTTGAGGACCCGCTGGCCGAGGTGAGTGAGCTATGAACTGCCTTGAATTCCGTCGCCATCTTGGCAGTGAGCCAGGCTCACAGCGCAAGGAGTTTATCGCGCACCGCGAGGCATGCCCGGGTTGCTCGGCCGCGCAACTGCGGGCCGATGCCTTCGAGTCGCGTCTTTTGAATGCGTTGCGGGTACAAGCGCCCACGAACCTCGCCGACCGCATCCTGCTCGCGCAGACCACGGAAATGCGCAGTGGCGACAGGTACCGTCGCCGCCGTTTCGCCATGCTCACCCTGGCCGCCGCCGCGTCCATCCTGATTGCCGTTGTCGCTGTGAATCGCTACGACCAGCCGGTTCCACCGCTGTCGGCGATGGTGATCGAACACCTGCAGGAACATGTGGTGCATGCGGATGATCTTGCCGCTTCGCTGCCGCCCGAGCGCGTGATGGAGGCCTTCGCCGAACGGGGCGTGAAACTCGGCTCGGTTCCAGCCGGAGTCGACTACGTGCACAAGTGCCCGGCAGGGCCGTATCGCACCGTGCACATGGTGATGCCCGAAGCCGAGGGGCCGATCACCGTTGTCTATGTGGTCGATACGCCACCAGCGCCGGGCAGCAGCTTCCGCAGTGGCAAGGATTTCGGTCGCGAAGTGCGCATGGGCCAGGGTTCTCTGGTCATGATCGGACCCAGCGATCGGCACTTCGAGTCCATCGCCGCGTCCTGGCGCGACGCGCTGGGCAATGCCGTTGCGGAAAACCAGGCCAAGCAGATCCCTGAATCGCTCACCGGCGAGCTGCTGATTCTGCAGAGCGTGATCACGCCGTATGACGCTGCGGGTTCCTCTGCCTGCACGACCTGTCGGTGAAATCCAATTGAGGTTGTGCGGCTGACCCGCCATTCCAGTACAGGAGTTTTCCATGAGCATGCGTTGGATTGTTGAGTTGCTGATTGATGTGCCGGAGCGATTGGCTCGTCGTTGGACATGGCTGGGTCCCCTGCTGGCGCGCATCACCGTGGGCTGGGTATTTCTTTGGGCAGGCTGGGGCAAGCTGGGTGCGCTGCCCCTGGTGATCGAGAATTTTCGCGGCTGGGGTGTTCCGATGGCAGAGGTGATGGCGCCGTTCGTTTCCGGCTTGGAATTCGTCGGTGGCATCCTGCTGTTGTGCGGGCTTTTCACCCGCATCATTGCCGCGCTGCTGATGGTGGTCATGGTTGTGGCCATCCGCTCTGCATTCTGGAGCGAGATCGACTCACTGCAATATCTGCTGGGATTGAGCGAAATGGCGTATCTGGCAATCTTCCTGTGGCTGGCGCTGGCCGGGCCGGGCGCGATTTCGCTCGATTCGCTCTGGAAGCGCAGCGCAGGAAGGCATGCAAGGGCCGACGCACAAGTTTCCCTGTCGGCCGTGCAATGAATTCTGTCGAACCCGGGTCTATTGGTTTGCGTCGCGGTTGTCCCACCGCAGCGCAGGTCGATTGTTCCACCACAGCAACATCAACAGTCATGGAGAGGGAAACAATGAACAAATGTACGAATGGTTTGTCCGGTCTTGGTCTGGCGCTTGCTGCGGCGAGCCTGGCGAGCTTCTCGCCCCAGGCATCCGCGGGCAGTGGAGCGGCTGCCAAGGCTGAAGTAGGGCATTGCATGGGCGTGAACGCCTGCAAGGGCCACAACGGATGCAAGACTGCCGCGAATGCCTGCAAGGGTGCCGGTGGCTGCAAGGGCTCTGGCTTTGTCGAGACCACGGCGGCTGCATGCACGGCCCTGGGCGGCAAGATGGATGCTTCCGCCAAGATGTCCCAGGTCGATGTCGCCGAAGGCGTGAAGTGCTATGGCGTGAATGCCTGCAAGGGTCACAACGATTGCGCCACGGCCGAGAATTCCTGCAAGGGCGCCGGAAGCTGCAAGGGCAAGGGTTACATCGTGATTCCGGCCAGCACCTGTGCCGATGTGGGCGGTACCACCAAGTCGTAATGGTGATGGGCGCTGAAGCAAAGCGCAGACCGGCACCCGGAGCGGCGGCTCCGGGTGCGCGGCCTTGGCACGGGTATGGCCTGGGCTTGCGCACCGAGCATTTCCAGGCGGTGCTGGAGCAGCGCCCCGCGGTCGACTGGTTTGAAATCATTTCCGAGAATTTCATGGTGGCGGGCGGCAAGCCGCGCTACTACCTCGAATCGATTCGTGATCTGTATCCACTGGCCATGCATGGCGTGTCACTGTCGATCGGCAGCAGTGATCCGCTGGATCGGGACTACCTGCGCTCGTTGAAGCAACTGGCCAGTGAAGTCGATCCGATCTGGATTTCAGATCACCTGTGCTGGACCGGCTTCGGCGGCATCAACAGCCATGATCTGTTGCCCTTGCCCTACACAGAGCAGGCCATTGCCCACGTCACCTCGCGTATCGGCGAAGTGCAGGAATTCCTCGGTCGGGAAATTCTCATCGAGAACGTATCGAGCTATGTCAATTTTGCCGATGCCGAAATGGACGAGGCGACGTTCCTCGGCGAGATTGCCCGTCGCAGCGGGTGTCGAATCCTGCTCGACGTCAACAATGTCTACGTCAGTGCGCGCAATCACGGGTTCGACGCGGATACCTACATTGCGTCGCTGGCTGCGGAGAAGATCTGGCAGATCCACCTGGCCGGCCACAGCGACTATGGCAACTACGTGATCGACACGCACGATCACCCGGTTCGCGATGAAGTGTGGGATCTCTACGCACGAACCATCGAGCGACTCGGCGCGGTGACCACGATGATCGAACGCGATGACAACATTCCGCCGCTGCAAGAACTGGTCGCTGAACTCGGGCGTGCGCGCGCGCTTGGCAATGCGGCACTGTCTCGCCAACCTTTGGCGGTTGCATGATCCGCCTGGATTCCCTGCAGGGCCGTTTTCTCGACCACTTGCGCAGAAGAGCGGATTTTCCGCGCGCCTGGTGTGCACAAGGTACGGTCGACAGCGATACGGGGCTGGCGATCTATGCCAATGCCTATGCGGCGCGCCTGCGCGAAGCGCTGGAGGCGGATCATCCATGTCTTTCACGCTATCTGGGCGATGATCTGTGGAGCCGGTTCTGTGCCGGCTACATCGAGGAGCACCCTTCTCGCGTGCGCTCGTTGCGTGGATTCGGTGCGCAGGTACCGCAATGGTTGGCGCACAACCCGCCGTTTGCGGAGCATGCGGAAGTTGCCGCGCTGGCGGATTTCGAGCGCGTGTTGATGGATGTGTTCGATGCCGCCGATGCATCGCGCATCGACTGGTCGGCGATGCAGGCATTCGCGCATCCGGATTGGCCTTATCTGCAACTCACCTTTCACCCGAGCGTGCGGGTGTTTTCCGCATCCTGCAATGCGGTCGAGATCTGGCGGGCACTCAAGGACGAGCGCGATCCGCCCGCCGTGCGCAAGGACGTCGGGTTGATGCACTTGCTTTGGCGCGATGCAGAGCGCATCACCCGATTCCGGCCCATCGAGGATGGTGAATGGCCGGCGCTGCAGGCCTGCCTGCTGGAAGGCGCAGACTTTTCCGCATTGTGTGAACGTATTGCCCTGGGCCATGACAAACAGCAGGTGCCCGCGCTTGCGGTTTCCATCCTGCGCAAATGGTTTGACGAAGGCCTCATCGTGGATGTGGGCAGGCCAGTGTCTCCAACTCAGGCGGGATGACTTGCATCCCCGCAGTCCGTAGCATCCGGGAACCCGCCGCTCGCGAACTTCCGACGTGACCCAGATGAGTCCGACGCCAAGCCGGAGACAGATTGCGCCATTGCTTGCCGGCTTGTCGATGTTCGGGCCGTTCGCAATCGACACCATGTTTCCCGCTTTTCCGCGCATGGCGGAGGATCTGCACACCACTGCCTTCGGCATGCAGCAGACCCTGAGTGTCTACATGATCGCCTTCGCGATGATGTCGCTGCTGCACGGTCCCTTGTCCGATGCCCTGGGACGGCGACGCATCATCCTCAGCGGCGTGGCCGTTTTCGTGCTGGCCTCGATTGGCTGCGCCAGCGCGGATTCGATTGCCGAGCTGCTGGTCTATCGCGCGGTGCAAGGCATGTCAGCGGGTGCCGGCATGATTGTCGGTCGCGCGATCATCCGTGACTGTTTCGATGGTGCCGAAGCGCAGCGCCTGATGTCGACGGTTTCGATGATCTTCGGTCTGGCCCCGGCGCTTGCACCCATTGTCGGCGGCTGGATCATCACCCTTGCGCGCTGGCCCATGATCTTTGTCTTTCTGGCGGCGTTCGCGGCGCTGGTCTGGGCCGGATGCCTGTTCATGTTGCCGGAAACCCATCCGCCCGCACGACGCACACCACTTTCGGTTCGGGCCATTGCCGGAACCTACCGAACCATCACCCGCGATCCTGTCTTTGCGCCGCTGGTGCTGGCCGGAACGCTCGGCTTCAATGCGCTGTTCGTCTACATTTCCTCGGCACCGGCATTCATCATCAATTTGCTCGAACTGGACGAGCAGCATTTCGCCTGGCTGTTCATTCCGGCGGTCGGCGGATTGATGTTGGGCTCTTTCCTGTCCGGGCGCATGGCAGGGCGCCTGAGCGGACAGGCAACCATCGCTACCGGCTACACCATCATGTTGCTGGCATCGCTGATCAATGTTTGCGTGGCGCTGTTGCTGGAGCGGCCGCAGGTGCCCTGGTCGGTATTGCCAATTGGCCTGCATTCGACCGGCATCGGCATTGCGTTTCCATCATTGACCCTGATCCTGCTCGATCGCTTTCCCGGCATTCGCGGTGGCGCATCCTCGATGCAGGCGTTCGTCAGTCTGGTGATGAGTGCCATCATCGCCGGCGTGATCTCGCCGCTGGTTTCAGGCTCGGCCATCGGCCTGGCGCTGACGGCAGCCTCGATCACCGCGGTCGGCTTCCTTGCCTGGCGATTGTATGGCCTGGTTGTGCGGCGATTCCCGCCGGTTTGTGTCCAAGGCAATACTGAATAAGTTGCTTTTGCCGTCATTCCGGCACAAGCCGGAATCCATTTGGCCCTTGAAAACATATCGTTGGAATCAAGATGGATCCCGGCTTGACCAGCTATTCGGCTGTTGTAACGCGCCTCGCCAAGAAGACGCCTTGTTCAGCGTTGCCCTAAGTTGCAGGCGATTGAGCTGCGCTTGAATTGGCGCCCAGCACGTTGCGCAGGAGGACGGCAATCTCGTCCTTGCTGCCAACCACGTTGATCTGGTGCTCGCGCGGGAAACCCGTACCCAGGTTAACCGAGTAGGCAATGCCAAGATCGTTGCCGTCCTCGTCATAGCGATTGAAGGAATCCACCTTTCCAACAAACACGATGCTGTTGGCATCGATGAAGCGGCCGTCCGGAAGTTTCACCCAACGTTGCATGATTTCACCTGCCTTGTCCAAGAAGTGGCGTCGCCATGTCGCACCAGCAACATGGTGGCGTGGAAAGCGTTGATCACTTCCAGTTGCATTGCTTGCCTTCGTTTTGCTGCTGCAACCAGGCGTACAGCGGGGCGAAGTAGTCGAGGATGGCGCTGGCGTCCATTTCTTCCTTGCCGGTCAGTTCCTTCAGGGTTTTTGGCCAAGGCTGGCTTGCGCCCTTGCTCAGCATCGCCCAGAACCTTTCCCCTGCCTGCTTGTTGCCATAGATCGAACACTCATGCAGGGGACCGCTGAAGCCGGCCGCTTCGCAAAGCGAGCGCTGGAACTGGAACTGCAGGATATGCGCCATGAAATAGCGAATGTACGGATAGTTCGAGGGCACGTGGAACTTCGAGCCGGGATCGAAATCCTGCTCACTGCGCGCGATTGGTGCGGAGACGCCCTGGTACTTTTCGCGCAGTTGCCACCAGGCGGCGTTGAATTGCTCCGCTTTGATCGAACCATCGAACACGCCCCAGCGCCATTCGTCGATCAATTTGCCGAAGGGCAGGAAGGCAATCTTCTGCAATGCCAATTGCATCTGCGCGTTGAGCACGGCCTTGTCATCATCCCGCGTTGCCGGCGAGAGACCAATCCTGTGCAGATAGGCAGGCGTCAGGTTGAGCTGGACGGTATCGCCGATGGCCTCGTGGAAGCCGTCATGCGCGCCAGCCTGGAACAATGGCGGCAGCGGGTTGTAGGCAAGGTCGTAGTAGATGTGCCCAAGCTCATGATAGATCGTGCGGAAATCTTCCTCGGTCGGCGTGATGCACATCTTGATGCGCACGTCGCCCTGCATGTTGAGATCCCAGGCGCTGGCGTGGCAGACCACGTCACGGTCGCGCGGACGCACCAACTGCGAGCGCTCGTAGAACGAATCCGGCAGTGCCGGCATGCCGAGCGAGCGATAGAAATCCTCAGCGCTGCGCACCATTTTTTCCGGTGTGTACTTCTGTGCCTCAAGCGCGGCGGTGACGTCCGTGCTCCTCACCTTGGGATAGGGCTGCAACAGCGGATACAGGGCCGACCAGTCCTGCGCCCACATGTTGCCGGTGATGTGCGCGGGAATCGTTCCATCAGCAGGCATCTTGCCCGGATAGCGGGTGGCGAGCCTGTTGTGTGCAAAGCATTGGAGCTGGCTGTACAGCGGCTTCACCTGCGACCAGAGCCGATCGATTTCGTTGCGGAAGTCATCCGCACTCATGTCGTAGCCGGAGCGCCAGGCCTGACCCGCATCCGCGTAGCCGGTATCGCGTGCGCCCTCATTGAGCAACTCGGTGAAGCGCTGGTAATCCGCACGCATGCCGCTGCCCACGCTGTGCCAGCCGACCCAGGCTTCGAGGTCCTCGTTCCAATCGGTGCTGGAGGCCAGGGTCTTGGACAATTGGTCGAGATTGCGGCAGGTCGTGGGATCGGCCGGATTCTTGCAATACTTTCCGGCGCCATATGCCGCGCCAAGCTTCGAAGCCAGGCCGGCCATCTCCGCCAGATGGGCCGGGTCCTTCGGCGTCGGCATCGCGCTTTGCCGCTTGAGCATCTCGATGCCGCGGGCGGTGGGAACGGATAGGTCGCTCATGCCATCAAAGCGATGCGAGGCTTCGATGTTGTTCTTCAGGCGGATCAAGGCGCGTTCGTTGGATTTGGATTCCAGCAATCCGGAGTCCGGCGTGATGTAGGTGGCGGCTATCCATTGCGCAGCCGAGTCTTCCGCGATGTGATCGCGGATTTCCTGGTTGACCGTGGCTACAAAGGCATCGGCCTCGGCA
>SHNG01000175.1 GCA_004295005.1 Gammaproteobacteria bacterium | reverse complement strand
ATGCCCCGATTGTCGCCAAACTGCGCAATCAAGCAGCAGCGTTCGCTCACGAAGTGAGCAGGTTCCGTTTTACGGATCCGGTGTGGCTCAGGTGGCGTGACTTCGCATCAACAGCTGGGCGCTGCCGATGCCTTTGAGCCAACTCTGCCCGATGGCGGCAGCTTTCTCGATCAAGGATCTTGCCGTGCCAATGGCACGCCAGTAGCGTTGCTCGGTACCCAGAACCTGGGCTTGCCACTGGCGCGGATTCAATCCGAGCTTCCTCAGGATTTCCGGTTCGCTGGCATCAAGGTGACCGCGTTTGTCCGCACGCACCAGACGCGCCGTCCAGTCGATCAATTCCAGATAGTCCTGGATGCGAAGGGCCAACGGTTCGGTGCTTGAGCTGGCGTTTATGGCGGTCAGTGGCCGGGATGCCGATTTTGGGTTTGATTGAACGGCTCCTATGCGTTGCACGGCGCTGGTGTGGAGGGAGCTTTCCAGGGTTTCCGCCATGCCGGCCCGTATGGGGTTGAGATCCACATAGCTCATGCAGCTCAGCACCGCAGCGTCATCCAGCAAGGCTTGGCACGTGTAGCGACCTTCCCAGAATCGCCCTGTGCAGGCATCTTCCCGATTCGCACGCCGCGCAATGGGCTCATTGAGCGATTTCATGAACCAGCTCAGGCTTCCCAGCCGTTCGCGGCAGGTGGCCAGACGTTGCGGACTTCCAAGAATGGCCTGTTCCTTCATGCCACAGGCCGCCTCATCGCGTTCGCCAGTCACCGTGACCGGAAACAAGCGAACCCAGCGCCGTGCCACGTCCTCGTCCGTCCACCCCGACGAGGCTACGGGATCGAGACGCAACACCACATGGACATGGTTGCTCATCACCGCATAGGCAAACACGTCCACCGCAAAGATCTCGGCAAGCTCCAGCAAGCGCGCCTCGACCCAGCCACGCCGATGCTCGTAGGACACACCGTTGTACGGATCAACCCCGCACAACCACGCACGGCGCACGCAGCGCGAGATGCAGTGATAGAAACCGGGCGAGCCGGGATCGACCAATTGGCTGCGGGCAGAAGTCATGCCGACAGGATGAATCCCGCGCCGAGGCGTGTCTGTAGGAAATCACCGACGCGCGGCGTAGGATCCTGCCGAGATCGTGGATGTCCCGAGGTTGTGCTCCCGAGGTTGTGTCCCGAGGTTGTGGCCGAGGTTGTGCCGAGGTTGTGCCCCCGAGGTTGCGAGGTTGTCCGCGAGGTTGTCCGTGGATGTCCCGAGGTTGTCCCCCGAGGTTGTCCCCCGAGGTTGTCCCCCGAGGTTGTCCCCCGAGGTTGTCCCGAGGTTGTCCCGAGGTTGCCGAGGTTGCGAGGTTGGATGTCCCGAGGTTAGCCGAGATCGTGGATGTCCCGAGGTTGGATGTCCCGAGGTTGGAGATCGTGGATGTCCCGAGGTTGCTGCGGCCGAGTTGGGCTTCGATGGCGCTCCGAGAGCGATTGGGGCCATACCTCCGTGCTACTAAATATCGGGGCGTCGAAGGAAAAACCCGTAAAGTCGCCCCCTTTGAAGACCGCCTTTTTTCATGTTTGAACAGTACATCAAGCTCGCAGTGTCAAAGGCGGCCACGGACGTGGAGCTGGCGGCCTTGCATCCGATCACTGCCGTCGCATCTGAGCTCGACGAACAGGAGCGCACCTTTGAGGCACGGATCAATGCCAACAAGGCCGCTCGTGGTGAAGGCCCGACGAAGGTCTCGAAGGCGAAGCAGCAGGAGTTGGATCAATTCGCGTCCGATGCAAAGAAAATGGCGGCAGAACAGTTGAACGAGTTCGCCGCGCTCGACAACGCTTGGGCGATCATCTTTGCACTGCACATGGGGCTCGACAGTGACACCAGGTTCTGGTCGAAGGCGCATCTCAATGCGCATCCTTCAGATGCCGCAATCGTGCGGGAATTCGCCATTGCCAAGACCAAGCTTCGGGATGCATTGGCAGCGTATCTTGACCAGTTTCCAGACAATCAAGGCTGAACACTCCAGGCGGCAAACTTCATTCACTTGTCTGAAAAAAAGGAATTCTACATGCGACTCGTCCTTCATCTCGACCCAAACCGGCCTGATGTCTCACAGGTGACAGTTGCGTCGGCGCTGCCAGGGCGGCACGCCACCAGCAAGAGCGCATTGACCGTGGAAATCGGTGACTCGCGTTTGCACGGCCTGGTGCAGTCAGGCGAGTCGTCAGGTGGGTTCGGCATCTCAGCGGAATGGATATTGTCCGAGGCAGAGTGTGCATCTGTTTCTCACTACTCTGTGGTTTGCCGGCAAACGGTTCCGGAAAGTGACGCCGCTTACAGACGGAACCATGATCTGTGGGCAGCAAGCCGCATGACTCCAGCCGGCGGCGCTACTTCCGTTCGTTTGATGCGCGGCGTTTACTTGAGCCAGCTAAGACTCAAGCCGAAGACCATCGCGGGTATTGGCGAGTGGATGGAAGCCTACCTGGCGGGTGCGGAAGTGTGGCAAGTCTTCGGGGAAGCCGAACTGACAGGCGTGGTGCCTGAGAAGGTTTTTCAGGTTCGATCAGGCACACCTTTCCCGGACGCGCATCAACTTTTCACCGAGACAAAACTTCCTCCAATGGAGTTCGACCTTGCAACAAGCGTGGCGCCTGGGGCTTCTGGTCTCCTTTGTTATCACTCCGAGGAGCTAGCGGGGCTTCCGGATTTCATGCATACGGCAGAACCCTGGGCGAATGCGCGATTTGGCTGGCCGCTATGGGTTGTCAGCGCGCGGGTGCGCGACCTTTTTCGTAAAGACAAGGTGCGCGGCTGGGCATTTCACCCTGTTCTCATGCGGGGCTCCACTCTACACCGCGATTACCTCGCTCTGTGTGGACAACTTCTTGCGTTGATGGGCTCAACCCAACACAGCAGGCTTGTGGCGCGCACGTGGTAGGCGCACGAACGCCTGACTCAACCGTAGGATTGCATGTGGCGACGGAAGCGCGCAGAAGGAGACGGTGAGCATTGGATGTCGCAACAGCATTTTCCCAATCGGAAAGGCCATGAACGTGAATCACTCCGGAACATGCTTGTGCGGCGAAGTGCGCTATACCGTCCACGGTGTGTTCGAACGCTTCTATCTTTGTCACTGTTCGCACTGTCGAAAAGATACTGGATCGGCGCATGCGGCCAATCTCTTTTCTTCCTCGGCCAAACTGACGTGGCATTCCGGCGAGGCTTCAATCACTACATTTCAGCTCGCCGGCACACGTCATGTCCGCAGCTTCTGCGCGAAATGCGGTTCGCCGGTTCCGTTCGCGGATACGCACATGCTCGTCGTTCCAGCCGGAGGCTTGGATACCGACCCACGCATCTTGCCAGACGGTCACATTTTTGCGGGTAGTCGCGCAACTTGGGATCGTGATCTTCACGAGGCGCGGTGGTATGACGCCTTGCCAACGTAGGCGGTAGCTTGCAATTCGCAAGGTGCCTTTCTCCCGGCAACGAGTACCTGATTGCGTGGCCGGGTACTTGCAGGACTTTGATTGTGCGATGAGAGCGGAGGCAGGCTGTCAAGTTGTCGAGGAGGACAAGTGCTCTTGCTTCCTTGGGTAGGCTTGCGTCGCTTACGTATTCACGGATCCCAGAACGAGCAACAGGGCGGCATGGAGATGCGACAATCTGGTCCGTGCCTTGTCGATGGGATGACATTCTGGATTCATCGCCTCCGCGACGGGATGGCTTGCGTTCGAATTTGTCGATGGCTCGATTGCTTCGTGTCCGGACTAGCGGTGGATCATGGCTGAGACTTCAATTCGGGAGCTGCTGACGCGGGCCACGGGACATCACCGGGCCGGGGAGCTGGAGGCGGCCAGGGCGCTCTATCAGGCGATCCTCGCGCAGTGGCCAGACAACGCCGATGCGCTGCACCTGTTTGGATTGACCTGCCATCAACAGGGCGATCATGAGACTGCGGTGGAATACATCCGCAAGGCGGTCAAACGCGTTCCCGATCAGCCCGTGTTGCGCAACAACCTGGGCGATGCCTTGCACAAGCTGGGTGATCTGCCGGCTGCAGTTCTGGAACTCCGACGCGCGCTGGAGTTGCGGCCGGACTACGCCGGTGCACACCTGAACCTGGGTTCCGTGTTGGCCGGATCCGGCGAACATGAGGCCGCGCTGTTGCACAGTCGTGAGGCGACGCGACTGGATCCGCAGCGTCCGGAGGCCTGGTTCAACCTCGGCATGCTGCTGATGGATCAGGTCATGCTGCAAGAGGCTGCACGATCATTCCGCGCTGCGCTGGCGTTGCGCCCGCAGTATCCAGCGGCAGCCAACAGCCTGCTGTATGTGCTCAACTTGCTGCCTGGCGCGGATGCGCTCGAAGCAGCCGAAGAGCATCGTCGGGTTGCATCGGCGATGTTCAATGCCGTTGCGCGATCGAGCGAATGGCCAATTCCCGACGGGAAAATCCGAATCGGTTATGTGTCCGGCGACTTTCGTGCTCACGCTGTCGCTTTTTTCTTCGAGCCCTTGCTGGCGAACCAGGATCGCGACCGCTTCGAGACCTACTGCTACTCGGATGTGACCAAACCAGACGCAACCACCGGGCGCTTGCGGGAAACGGCGCAGCATTGGCGCGAAGTTTCCGGGTTGTCCGACAGTGCGGTTCACGAGCGCATCCGACAAGACCGCATCGACATTCTCGTCGATCTCGCGGGATATACCGAGCATGGTCGGCTCGGGGTGTTTGCCGGCAAGCCGGCGCGTTGCCAGATCAGCTTCATCGGCTATCCGAACACCACAGGTATGGATGCCATGGATTTCCGAATTGTTGACGGGTATACGGCGCCGGAAAGCGAGGGTGAACGCGGCACCGAGAAGTTGCTGCGTATCGCAGGTGGGTTTGCCTGCTTCCGGCCGCCGCCGCACGCCTTCAATATGCCTGTCGGTCGTGCCGTGCACGATGGGACGGTCACCTTCGGCTCCCTGCACAAGCTGGAAAAATTGAATGCACAAGTCATCGAGACCTGGGCACGGATTCTGCTGTCGATTGATGGAAGTCGCTTGCTGATTGCGCGGGATCAACTGGATGCCTGGCACCAGCAGCGGCTGGTGCGCGAATTCCAGTCGCATGGGATCAGCGCTGACCGTCTGGAACTGCTTCACCGTTGCGATCCGGCGCAGAGCTTTTTCGAGATCTTTTCGCGCATGGACGTACTGCTGGACGTATTTCCCTGGAGTGGCCACACGATTGCGTGTTGTGCCCTCTGGATGGGCGTTCCCGTGGTTTCGCTGCGTGGTGAGACGCATGCCGGTCGCATGGTTGCCAGTGTCCTTGAGGGCATGCAACTGCACGAGCTGATTGCGAGCGATCGAGAGGAGTACATTCGCATTGCCGTCGAGTGGGGTCGCGACCAGCAGCGACTGTCAACGCTGCGCGACGGTTTGCGCCAACGGATGGAGAAGTCACCGTTGCGCGAAGAAGTCGGCTATGCAAGGGCATGGGAGAAGGCTTGCCTCCTTGCGCTCGACAACATGCTGGTGCGCCAGTAGAGTCATGTTGGCATTTGCTCGGTGACGCTGAGTCGTTCGATTGAGGCAACACTGATCAAGGCGTCTTCCCGGCGAACGCCGGGATCCATCTTGATCCAAACGGCATGTTTACCAAGGAAAGATGGATTCCGCCTTGTGCCGGAATGACGGCAAAAGCGGCTTTCTCGGCGTTGCCTTAAGCTCACTTGGGCCGTATCGAGGCTGCGCGAGATCACCCGGGTAGGCCCACCCGACGGTTGGCGCAGAGGAGGGCAACTCATGTCCGGACTTGCGGATGTTTTTCTGGAACTGAAGCTGATACTGATGCCATTTGCCGCCCTGCTTGACGTCAAGCAGGATGACGACAAGTGCCTTTACGTTGACACCCGCTTCATTCAGGCGAACAAGAAGCCTGTGTACTTCGGCGGGGTCATGCTCAAGAAGGCGTTTGTCAGTTATCACCTGATGCCCGTCTACCTGAAGCCGGAACTGCTGGATGGAATCTCGATTGCCTTGAGAAAGAGGATGCAGGGAAAATCCTGCTTCAACTTTTCTAAAGTGGACGATCACCTGTTTGCCGAGTTGACCTCTCTCACACGCGCGGGCTTTCAGAGTTACAGGGATCAGGGATTCGTATAGGCTGGCAGTGCATGCGCAAGAACCGACCGAACCCGCGAAATGATCGGGGTGTTGTTGAGCCGCCATAATCCCTGCAAGCGAAGGACTTCATCGATCCATGCGAATGCATTGCCTGAGAGCAGATTGGACTGCCTGGTGAACAAGACTTCCGTGTTGGGCCTGCGAGTTGTCGAGTATGACGACTCACTTGCAGCGGAGTTTCGGGACATCAATCTCGAGTGGATCAGCGCGATGTTCCGCGTTGAACCCGTGGATCTTGAGGTGCTTGAGCATCCGCGTGAGCGAATCATCGATGCCGGCGGAGCGATCCTGTTTGTTGCGACGGAAGAGTTGGGCATCGTCGGTGCCTGCGCCTTGATGCCAGCGCATCCGGTCGGCGCCTTTGAATTGACCAAAATGGGCGTGCGTGAGAGTGCCCGCGGATTGAAGGCTGGCGAGTTCCTGTTGCGGGCGGTCATCCGACGTGCGATGTCCCTGCGCGCCAATCCGCTCTTTTTGCTGACCAATGAAGTTTGCGAGGCTGCCGTGCACCTGTACGAGAAGCTCGGATTCCGTCACGACCAGGCCATCATGGATTTCTATGGCGCTGAATATGAACGCTGCAATGTCGCAATGCGCTATCGGCCTGGGGCGGTGGTCTCGTGACTTCCAGTCAGCATGGGATTGACCTGATCGCTCATGCGATTTGGTCCACGCCTGCTGCGAAATATGGCGGTGAGCAACAGGTAATGACATGAAATCCATTGCGGCGTTGGCACTACTCATGGTTGCCTGTGCGTCGGTTGGCTTGCTGGTGTGCGGAGGTGATGTTCTCGAGGTGGGCTTGGTCGGTGGATTGCCCGTGGGTAACGCTGTCGCGGCGTTGGCCGTCACTTCAATCGCCGGTATCCCCATGTTGCTCAGCACCCGGGGCACCCTGCTGCGTCGGGTTGCCATTGCGTCTTTTTGCGGCGCCCTCGCTTGGCTTCCCGTTTCAATCGCGCTTGCGGGTAACACGGCGCTCAATTTCAGTGGTTGGCGAGGCAGCGCCTGGTTGGTATTCAGCCTCGTCCTCCATTTCGTTGTGGTTTGCGTTCTGCTGTGGGCATTTGCGGTTCGCATGCTTGCCATGTTCAGGCGTTCCGGTGCAGGTTCGCGGGCTGCGAACTGATGCGGCTTCGTGGTACACGTCCACACCCGGACAAGGCCACACCGGAAGACGTATCAACATGGATAGAAACCTTGATCTTCATTGCGCAGTGCAAAGCCACGCAACACTTGAACTCGGCATCATCGACGAGAGCTGAACCGACAACGCATTGAAGTTCATGTCCAACCAACAGGAGCACAAGTGAAACTACGCCAGGCCACCCATTCGGATATCGCTGCCATGCATGCCATCCGCGTGGCCGTTCGGGAGAACACGCTGTCCGATCCGCGTCGCATCACCGAGGCGGACTACCTTGCCGCTCTGGATGAACTGGGTCGAACCTGGGTTGTGGAGAACGAGGGCAAGCTTGAGGCATTTGCCACCGGCTACAGGAATGGCAGCATCTGGGCCTTGTTCGTGCATCCGGAACATGAAGGACGCGGGCATGGCACGAGTCTTCATGCAACGGTGGTCAATTGGCTGTGGACATTGGGTCACCAGCGGATCTGGTTGACCACGGCTCCAGGTACTCGCGCTGAACGTTTCTATCTCGCCAAGGGCTGGAAGGCGCGCGGAGTCGATTCCTGCGGAGACACCCGCCTCGAATTGGAGAGGTCCTGAGAAATCCCCGGGCCTTTTCCTCCGGTGCGAAATCGCTGGGCGGCAAGTCAGGCTGCGTTGTCCACGGCCTCGCGCATGCCGCCGATGGCTTCGACGATGTCACTTGTGGCGATGCGTTCCACATCGGTGAGATGGGGGTTCCACAGGTCGAAGATCAGCACCACTCGAGTCTCATCGCTGCGGTTCCAGGCTTCGTGTTCGTAGGTGTCATCGAACACGACGATGCGGCCCTTTTGCCAGCGATGCAGTTCGCCTCCGACATTGAGGGCGCAGTCACCCCTGGGGATGATCAGTGGCAGATGTCCCACCACGCGCGTATTGGTGACGCCACGATGGATCATCAAGTGCGTGCCCGCGGTGAATACCGAGAACAGGCATTCCGGGCCGTGTTCGGGCACGCGTGAGAGCGGCAGCCTGTCCAGCGCGGCGCTGGTGACTGGGCAGTTGGCATGATTCTCCGCGCGACGCTGGCCATGCCGGTAGAAGTAGTAGCCATTCCAACTGGGTGGTTTGTCTGCGCCGCGCAGGTTCTGTTCTTCCACGGCAAGATCAAGAAAAACGCGTTCGCGGCCCGAATCACCGGGTAGCACGCCTTGCAGTTCCGTGAGCACCGCCTCCGTCTGCGATTCCATTGCTTCGATCCAGGGAAACAGGCTGCGATCAAAGTAGGGCGACGTTGGAAGACCGGGGAAATAGAGAAAAGTCGGTTTTTGGCGTGCGTCGGGGTAGGCGGGGGGTTCCATGTCCAGGTGAACGCGCAGGCATTGATCTACACGCGCAAGCGAATCGCGGCCGTATTTCTGGATCAATGGTTCAATGAGGTTGTAGAGCATGGTCGCACGGCCGTTGCGTATGCTTACCACGGCATGCTCGACCAAGGGGCGAATTCCTTCGGGCGTGGACGCCGGATCAAGCCAGCGACCTTGCAACTGCGCCTGCTTTACCGCGCGCGAGTAGTGCAGCAGGGCACGCTCGGTTTGGCCCTGGTTTTCCAGGGCAATGCCCAGATGAAGGCGTGCCAGGTTGAAATCCGGATCCAGGCGCACCGCCTGTTCCTGCTCGGCAAGCGCGGAATCGACGTTTCCCATGGCCTCGTGTGCCCGCGCAATCCGATGCCGGGTGACTGCATCATTGGGAGCAGCCAGCGCAGCGCGTTGCAGCAGTCCCAGGGCTTGCATGGCATCACCCCGGTTCAAGGCCATGGTGCCCAGAATATTGAGCGCCTCGACGTTGTCTGGAGAGGTTTCCAACACCTGCCGGTAGGCCGCCTCTGCTTCGCGGCGCAGACCTTTGCGGAGCAGTTCCTGGGCTTCCTGAACGGTGGTCATGGGATTGCTGTCCTGCGGCCGGTTTGAGTGCCGATTTTCGCATGAAACCGCGGTTTGATCGCCCTGTGGCCGGTTGTCGCGGACTCGGTGGCCCCTGTGCGCGCGCTTTTGCGTGGAATGGATTGACCCCTGTCCATCTCGCGCGAAAGGAGCAGCGAATCATGGCCCGCAGAAGTGCTTTTACCCTTGCATTGCTGATCGCATCCACGTCATTGCAGGCGCAACCGGATACCGGCGAAACCTGGGACACATTTGGCCCCGACCGCGCCAGCGGCGTGTTCGTCAACATCACCCGTGAGCATCACATCAACGAGTACGCCTTTGGCATTGCGGTGGATGACAAGAATCGCGTACTCGTGCTCAATTCCTGGCGCGAGGCGGGAAACTCCAATTCCGATTGTGCGGTAACCCGGCACATCAACAATGCGCGCATGCTCGACATGGGCTACACCGGGCCGGAAGATCTGGAAGGCACCCGCCGCGTCGCCGCGGACATGGGCAGCATCAACGCAGACACCTGCACATCCATCGATGCCGATACCGATGGCAAGGCAGTGATTGCAGGTTGGGGTAGCCGCGATGGCGGCCTGAGCGGATTTCTGGTTCGCCTCAATCAGAGCGGTGACTACGACAGCTCGTTTTCCAGTGATGGCAAGCTCGCGCTGGCCAATGTTGCCGGGTTCACCAATACCGACAGTTGGCTCAATCAGGTCATTGCCGTGGACGACAAGCTGCTGGCCTGTGGCTGGGTCGAGCGTGGTGCTGATCACAACATGCTGGTGCTGCGCTTCAATGCCAATGGCACGCTGGATACCGGGTTCAGCAGCGATGGTCATGCCGAAATCGACTTCAACGGAACCGGAACGCGTGCGGATACCTGCACGCGCATGGTCGTTTTGCCTGACGGCGACATCATCGTTGCTGGCAACGTGAACAACACCTCAGGAGACAAGGCCTGGGGATTTGCCCGCTTCAATTCGAATGGGTCCTTTGATTCGGGCTTCGGCAATTCCGGGCGACTGATTGTCGATCATGGTTCGCAAATTGCAGTGACGCCTTCATTGGCAGATGTGGCCTGGGATGCGCCACGCAATCGACTGATGGCCGCGTGCAACCTGAACTTCTCGGCGCTGGATGACTCGGCCTGCGTGCTGGCCATCAAGGCCAATGGCACCCTCGATACCACGTTTGACCAGGATGGTCGAGCGACCTTCAAGTTTTCCAACTATGCCAGCGAGATCCGTGCTCCTGGCCCAAGCGTCCTGCAGCGCTTGCTGGTGCGCGACGATGGCGCCATGTACCTGCTCGGCACCCATTTCAATGAGGACGCCGGTGACTTTGCGATTTTCGAGGCAAAGGATGTTGCCGTGCTGCGCATGGAAGCCGATGGCAGCGTGATCGAGAGTGGTCCGCAGGTTTTCGCCGGCGATGGCATTACCCTGCCGACCTTGGGCGAGGCAAACCAGAAGGTCAGCGAATCCGAAAGATATCGAACCACCGAGGAAATGGTGGATGCCACCTGGTACAAGGGCAACATCCTGTTCATTGCCGACCGTGCGCGCTACCAGCGTTACCAGTACGATCACGATGGTGATGGAAATCTCGACGAACAGGGGCCGATTGCTCCCGTGGTGGCATCCCTGCTCGGCGAGAGCCTGTTCACAGCGGATTTCGATTTCGATGGAATCGACGGATATCTGGCGGGAGTTCCTTCCATCACGGAGCCTGCGGGCTACGGACACTATTGCAGCGTGCGCAATCCATCGACCGGCAGTTTCGGCGTGCTGCCGCAAGGCAGTGGCAGTGATCCTTGTCAGGTCTTCCTCGACGACAATCCGAACCTGGTGATCGAGCGTTCGGGCCTCTATTCCATTTCCGGGGTGAATTGGGTGATCGGCACTTGCAGTGGCGGCTTCATCACCCTGCGGCCGGGCACTGGAACGCAGCCCATCGACGCGGCATTTGCGGACGCGGCAGGTCAAAGCAATTGCATTTTTACCGTCACGCCACAGCAGTTGCAGGTGTTTTCGCAACCGTATTCCGGCACCAACTCCGGGATCGGCAACACCCAAAGTTTCAACCATGACCCGTACAACATTTCCATAGACGTGGCCGAGTTCGGTCAGCCCAATGGCGGCTTCAATTCCTGTGCCATCGACAACAAGGGCCGCGATCGCAGCATCGGTGACCCGGATGCGGTTCCCGAGACCTGCGACTACGACAACTCCGGCGTCAATGAACCGGCCATGGATATTGACGTGACCTCGCCACGCCTTGCCGCTTCCGTGGCCCCCGGACGCGTGGTGATGGCGGTGCCCAGACAAGTTCCCTGGTCCGCACCCGCGCAGATGGATCCCTGGCAGCGTGAAGTCTTTGTCCGCCACCAGGTCGGCAGCGGCCGTTATGCCGAAATCTTCACCACCTACTACGCGCATATGCAGAACACCTACGTACGACGCGGTGAGCTGGTGGATGCCGGCGAGTGGCTGGGCTCGATTGGCACGACAGGCGCGTCGACTGGTGAACACCTTCATCTTGGAGTGCTGCGTAACACCAACCTGTCATTCCGCAAATCCTTCGAGTTGAGTTTTGCTGGGCATGCCTGGGACCGAAATCCTTCGGTCGGTTCTGTGGATCCGTTTGGCTGGTTCCCGCCCAATGGCCTGAATGGTGTGGACCCGTGGGGCTGGCGTTTCCGCAACCATGCGAGCGATCCCTTGCTGGACAATGCCGGCGGATTCAGCTCGTTCATGTGGTTGCCGGGTGAAGCGCCGCCATTGCAATAAAGCGGGCTTTCGCTGCAGGCCGCATGATGCGGCCTGCCTGAGGTACAGGAACGGACTTCCGGCTTCCCGGCGCGCTGCGCTGCCGGGCATTTCCGTCGCCGGCATGGTCGGGAGCGGCGAATCTTGTGCACTGCAACCACGAAACTCCGCCTTTGGGCCTAGTCAAGCACGTCTACAGTCGGATACTTTAGAACGGTTGCGCCTTCATTCCGGAGGCCTCCGGGGAGCTGTGAACATGGTCCGCATTATTCTGCGCACGCGTGCAGTTGCACGCTTGCTTCTGGCGATGGTTGGCGTGCTGCTGGTGGGTGTGGGACACGCCCAAGGCGTGAATGGCAACGAGGCCGACGCTGCATACAAGGCACATTTGCGTGCTGCGCAGTACGTGACTGCCGAAGACTGTGCCCGTCTGGATGATCCCAGGATCGCCCAGCGCATGGATGGCCTCTTGCACTTCCTGGCCAAGGCTTGCAACCGCCAGGCGGATTTCATTGGCCAGGTTGAATCGGAAGTTGCAGGCAATGTACAACCGCCGTGGGTTCCGGGTTTCCTCGAGCCGGTCACCGATCTCAACGTGAGCGACCCAAGCGGCGATACGGGTGCATCGCGAACCCAGAGTGAAACCTCGATAGAGCGCAATCCGGTTACCGGAACGCTGTGTGCGGCCTACAACGATTCCTATCACGGCGTGACACAAGGTGCGGGATTCTCCGGGTTTTCGCGTTCCACAGACGGTGGCGTGACCTGGGATGATCGTGGCGCACTCAGCAATGACGACAGCGGCGATCCCAGCCTGGTCTGGCGTCAGTTGGATGGAAAGTTCTACTACGCGGCCCTGCGCAACGGTGGCCTTGGCCTGTATCGCTCCGATGATGATTGCCAGAGTTTCGTGTTTGTCAGCCAGATTGCCTCCGGCAGCGACGACAAGGAAATCATGGCCATCGACAATAACCCGGCCAGCCCGTTCTATGGCCGCATCTATATCGTGTGGGTGGATTTCGGTACAGGCAGCCGCATCCACAGCATCTATTCGACCAATGCCGGCACGAGCTGGTCGACACAACTGGCAGTCAGCCCCAGCGGTGCTGCAGTGCAGGGCGCCTGGCCCACGATTGCACCGAATGGTGACGTCTACGTGACCTGGTTGCAGTGGCTGTCCCCAGGCTACCCGACGGGAAACCTGGAGATTCCGATCTACCGCTCGACTGATGGCGGCGTGACCTACAACGCATTGACACCGGCCATGACCAATCAGGTCAATCCGCGGGATTCCGCGGCTACGGGCACCTGCGGCCGCCCCGCGATCAAGGGCAATATCCGCCTGTTGCCTTCACCGCAGATCGTTTTCCGCAACGGCTATCTGCACACCGTCTACAGCTACGATCCGGACGGCTTCAACAGCGGCGACGTGATCAATGTGTACTACCGCCGCTACAACGCCGGCACCAGCACCTGGGATCCCGAGGTCAAGATCAACGACGATGCGACCCTGACTGATCAATACCAACCCACCATGGCGGTCGGCTCCGCGGGGCAGGTCACCATCGGCTATTACAGCAAGCAGAATGATGTGAACAACCTGCTGCTCGATTACTACTCGCGCACCTCGTTCAACAACGGTGCAAGCTGGACCCAGCCGAGTGTTCGCCTGTCCGACGTCTCCAGTGCGGTCGTGCTGGATTCCAGCCTGGCCACCTGCTACCACGGCGACTACGACCAGCAATTGCAGGATGAGGAAGGTCGTGCGCACTACCTGTGGTCGGATGACCGCGGCACGACGCCCGATGTCTACGGTGACCGGACCCTGGTCGGAACGGACTACCTGCTGACAGTGGACAACGCCAGCGCGTCGGTTTGCTCACCTGCCAGTGCGAACTACACGATCAATGTGCAACAGTTCCAGGGCTTTGCCGAGCCGGTAACGCTTTCTGCAAGCGGCAATCCGGCCAACTCGGTGGTGAGCTTCGGCACCAATCCGGTCACGCCACCAGGAACCAGCAGCGTCACGGTCAGCACGACTGGTGTAGCCGCGGGAAGCTCGGTGATCAGCATCAATGGCACCAGCAATCCAAGCAACATCTTGCAAAGCACGGCGTTGGGTCTCAACGTGTTCACCGCCGCACCGGATGCGCCGGTGCTGACCGCGCCGGCAAACAGCGCGACCAATGTGGCCGTGCGGCCCACCTTCACCTGGAATGCGGCCAACCAGGGCTCGGGTTATGTGCTTGAGGTGGACAACGAGCCGAGCTTCGCACCGCCTTTGTCCTATACGGCCAACGTGACAAGCACCAGCCATACGCCAAATGTCGACCTCACGTCCAATACCATTTACTACTGGCGTGTGCGCGCATCCAACACCTGCGGAACGGGACCGGATGCTGCGGTGTTCAGCTTCACCACAGTACCGCTGCCGGGTGACTGTCCAGCCGGTGCGACGGCCAACGCGGTCTACTCCACGGATTTCGAAGGCGACAACTCGGCATGGACCCTGGGTGCAGGCAGCACCGGTCCGGGCAACTGGGCGATTTCGACCGCGCGTCCGCACGGCGGCAGCAATGCCTTCCTGGCGCAGGACTACACAGTGCTTTCCGATCAGCGCCTGATTTCGCCGGCGATTGCATTGCCGACTGGCCAAGACCCGCTGGCGCTGATCTTCTGGAACGACCAGACCATGGAAAGCCAAGGTGCCACGGCCTGCTATGACGGATCCATACTCGAGATTTCCACGGATGGTGGTGCAACCTTTACGCAAGTGGCCAACGCCGCATTGTTGACCCAGCCCTACAAGGGACCGATCAGCTCCGGCTTCCAGAATCCGTTGGCCAATCTGCAAGCCTGGTGTGGTGATCCAACTGCCTACTTCCGTTCCGTTGTCGACTTGACTTCGTACGCGGGCCAGACCGTGCAGTTCCGCTTCCGACTTGGATCGGACAGTTCGGTAGGCCGCGTACCCAATGGCTGGTATATCGATGACGTGACTGTGCAGTCTTGCAGCGCCGGCGGCAACGACATCATCTTCCAGGATGGATTTGATCCGGCAGTTCCGTAATTGATGCCTGGCCGGTACGCTTGTCCCGCACCGGCTATCATGGTCGCCTCCGCAGTTGTGGAGGCGACATGAAAACGGGATTTGCACAACAACCGGTTCGTCCTTGGTGGCGGCGCGCGCTGCGTGTGGTTTTCTGGCTGCTCGTCACGCTGTTGACGCCGCTGACCTGTTTCGTCATTTACAACCGGATCGATGAAGCTCCTTCGGAACTCGCCCTCAAGTTCGGGAACATGCCGCTGCGCCCGGTGGCCGATGCCGACAACGCCTGGCTGGCAATGGTCGGCTTGGGTGCGGCGGATGATGTGGATCCCATTGTCTGGGGTCGACAGAAAGTGGATGCCTTCAATGCCATCCCCATGCGGTCCGCGGACGATGCCAGCGAGCCCGCTATCGAGTCTTCCCAGTCGGATGCGTATGTCCCGATCTGGCCGGACCCAAAACCCCCCATCGATGATCGCTTTTGTCCCAGGCGTGACGTGGATTGCCTGCAGTGGGCACAGGATCGCGCGCCTCGGCTGAAGCGCTACCAGCAGGCCAATGCGGTGCTGCTGACACGCATCGATGCCCTGATGCAATTGCCGGAATGGCAGGCCGGCTACCAACAGCGCGTGGAGACGCCCATGCTGGATTGGGGAATCCTTGCCGCGCAGCTGGATCTGCTTGCGCTGGATCTCGCCGAGGCCCAGGCATCCGCATCCGATTCCGCCGTGGACGCCTCACTGCAGAAGCTGGCCGGCGCCGTCGAGTTCTGGCAACGGGTTCGCACGCAACCGCAGGATCTTTTCAGCCTCTTGATGTCCGGCAAGCTGATCGAGCGCGCCTATTGGATTGCCAATGCATGGCTGGACCGGGCAGGGCAAGAACAAATCATCCGCCACGGGCCGGTGCTGGATCGCGTGTTGAAGCCGGCATCCGAACCGCTGAACTGGCAACGGGTCGTGGCAGACCAGTATCTCGGCTTTCGCAACTCCATGGCGGGTTCCGTGCCCGGCTTGGGTAGAGCACTGCACAATTGCGTGACCGGCTCAGCCCAGGGCGAATGTCTTGAAGGTCTGCTGACATCGGCAAGCTACGCCCCCCAGGCTACATACAACCTGCAGGCAATCAACTGCGAACAGATGTTGCGCATGCTGGAAGCATCGCCTCGGGACTACGAAGAAGTTTCGGCCGAGGCGGGTCAAGTCATGCAAGCGGTGTTTCCGCAGTTCGATGATGTCGGTACGTTGTTGTCCCAGTTGTCCTACAACTTTTCCGGTCGCGTACTGGCTGCGATCAGCATTCCGTCGCTCGACTGGAGCCAGCGCGAGCATGATCTTGATGCGCTGCGTCGCATGCTTGTGCTGAAGCGACGCGCAATCGAATCAGGCGTCAACACCGAAGGGCTCGCCGATTTTCTCAAGGCGCAGGACGCGTCGCTGCACAATCCATTGACCCTGAAACCCTTCGACTGGGATCCGCAGGCCAAGGTCTTGTGGTTTGCGCCATCGGCCAGCATGGACTGGAAAGGGAAGCTCGCGCAGATCCGCTTTGATCGCTGAGTGGATTGCAGCCGGTTGATGCGGGTCGATGGGTCTGGGTCAGCCGAGCGTGTCCAATGCCTTGCCAAGCGCATGCAGGAAACGCGATTCCAGCGATGCGTGCGCGTCATCGACGGGCCCAAGCGCAAGCCAGCGATCCAGCAGTTCACACAAGGATTGCTCCGGCGCGATGGCTTGCTGGCCACGCATCCTCGCCGAAAGCTTTTCCAGTTGAAGATCCATTCTGCGCTGACGGTCTTCTTCGGGAGGCTCGATGCCCGCCAGACTCTCCAGTTCCAGCACGCAGTCGAGCACTCGCGCGACATCGACCGTGGCAATGGCATTGCCACCAAGGACCGCGTCGGCACGCGCCTGCATCGCCTCCGCAGCCATGTTCAGGGCAGGCTGCGCTTCGCGCGTGATCAGGAAACCGGCGGGATCCATCTCATTGCGCTCCAGCTGCCTCAGCAAGGTGTAGTGCGCCATCCAGGATTCAAACCCGGCCCGACGCTCACGTTGGCGCGTGTTGGCGGCACGTACACGCAGTGACTCCTGGGCGGCCTGGAACCGCTTGCGCAGCGCCGAATCGGAGCAGCCCAGCTCTCGCCATTGTGCTTCCAGGGCATGCACTGCCGAACGTTCCGGTTCGCTGTCGGCCGAAATCAGGGTTTCCAGTTCGCTGCACAGGGCAGCCGCGGCATCCAGGGCCTGCTGCTGTTTGGCATTGAGTTCGGCGCGTTCACTGTCGGCACGCGAAAAGACGGAATCAATCGCGCTGCGAAAGGCTTTCCACTGCGCCTGGTCGCGATTTCGGTGGCCGCTGCCTGCCTGCTGCCAGCGCTTCTGCAGTTCGCGGGCATGACTGATGGCCTGACGAGTGTCTGTCAATTCGGAAAGCGCCAGAGCCTTCTTGATCAAGGCGTCCTTGTCGTTTCCGATCTGCACATTTGCAGCCTTGATGCGTTCGTCGAGGGCGGCGAGTATCTGCTTGAGGTCTGCGGCCAGCGATTTGCGCTCGCGTGGATCGACGCGATCCAGGCCGTGCAATGCCTGCGCGGCGTCGTGACGGATGCGAAGTGCATCCCTTGGAGAGAGGTTTTCATCCCGCAGAGTCGTTTTCGTTTGCCCGATGAATTCGGACACCTGCCCGCTGCCTTGTTTGCGAAGTTCGGCACGCTTCTCGAAGTAGGGCTTGGCCGCCTTGAACGCATCCCGACACAGGGCGTGGAAGCGCGCTTCCATGCCGGTGTTCGGAGCCGCCTTGCCGCCCTCGATACGGTTCAGATTGGCCCATTCCGCTTGCATTTCGCGTACGCGGGTACTCAATGCGTCCGGATGCAAGCCCGAGGCAGGCAGCGTCTCCAATTCCTTCAGCAATTGCTGCCGACGATTGCGATCGCCCCAGTCCTGCCACTGGCGAATGCGTGCGTATTCGCTTTCGACGTCGGCGAGGGCTTCGCGCAGGCTGGCCGGAATCGTCTGCATTTTCCTGCGCAGGTGGGTGATCTCGGCATGCGCTTCACGCGCGGCGGCACTATGACCGGCATCGATGGCTTTCGCGGCGGCCTCGATTGCCAGTTGCAGTCGTTCCGCGTGCTGTTTCTGCTCGGCTAACCTGGTTTGCCGTGCGGCGACCTTGGAGGCCTCGCGTGCTGCTGCCTGGTCTTGTGATGCCTGGGCGGGTGCTGCGCTTGGTTTGACCGACGGCTCGGTCGCGGGGGTCAGTGCGGAAATCTGTGCACCAACTCGCGCAAAGCGGGTGGACAGACCAGCGGAGGAGCTTTCATCGCTGTCGGCAATGCGTGCATGCAGTTTTTCGAGCTCGGCAAAGCCGCACTGCAAGTCCGCGTATGCGGCTGGATCAGGCTGACGCAGTTGGAGTTCCAGGCTTTCCAGCCGGCTCTTGAATTCGACACGATCAGCGGTCTGCTGGCGCAATCGGGCAAGCTGTTGCGGATCGCGGCTGCGCTCATGCAAATCGCGTGCATTCTGGAATCGCGTGGTCAACTCGGCCGGCGCGCGTTCGGCAATCCTGGTCCAAGCTGCACAAAGACCTTGCGCGGCTTCGATGTGCCCGCCTTCACGCAACAGGCGTTCGAACTGTTCGCACAAATCGCGCGCATGTGTGGTGATGGCGCTCGCATCACCGCGTTCGATGCGCAGGGCCTGCGCGCGCTCGGCAGCAAGACGGCTGATGGTCTTGTCCGACTTGCGTGAACGTTCGCTGATGCGTTCAAGCTGGCGTTCGTTATCGATTCGCCCGAGTGCCGCCATGCGTACGCCCGAATCGGCGTCGTCAGTCACGCGATCAAGAACGAATGGCATGCGTTCGACCCGCTGCAAGGCAGCCAGGCGCAATTCGGCTTCCGGTGCATTGAGGGCTACGTGCTCCAGCAGCTTTTGTTCATCCTGTGCGCGCAGCAGGCGCATGCGGTCGTTCAGCGAGGGGGCCTTGGCATGGGTGCCTGAGAGCAGATCGAGCAGCAACTGCGCTGCGGTCTTGCGCACCGCCGGGTCAACATCGTCGCGAGCGGCAGACTGGCAAAGGCCCGGATCAGCCAGGCGCTTCAGCGCGGCGAGGCGCACGCTTGCATCAACATCCTCGCGCGCCATGCCGGCAAGCAATGGAAGCAGGGCGGGATCATCGTCGCTGGCGACCGCGTCGCGCCGAATCGAGGCATCCTTGGATTGCCAGCGGGGTTTGCTGAAGATGCGCAGAAGACTCATCGAGGACTCGTGATTGCTGTCTGGATTCAGAGCAGGGACTTGAATATCTGGAAGCCGGCTATCCACACGCCGAGGGTCATGCCCAGGTTGGTCAAGACGAAAACCAGCAGGGTGCGCGAGATGCGGTTCTTCCACCAGCCGGTCCAGTGGATCACGTCGTCGCGCAGGCTGTCGAAGTCGGCCACCCGCGGTCGATGCATCCACACTTCCACACCAGCGCTGGCAGCTCCCACCGGCACGCCGGGGCGGAATGGTTTCAGCGGAGCAACCACAAAAGCAGTAAGCGCACTCAAGGGGTGGCCCCCCGCGGCAAAGCTGCCGATGGCCGCGCCGACGCCAGTGCAAAGAATCCACACCCACAGCGCATCGGCACCGAATTCGGTGCCGCGATAGAACAGGACGGCAATGGCGACCGCAATCGCGATGAACAGACCAAAACCGATGCGACGTGGCCAGGGGGAGCCCGGTGGCAACTGCGCAAGATCCTGTTGAAGCGCTTGCGGAGGAGCGTCCTGTGTTTCCAGAGCCTGACGGATTCCGGCCAGATGACCAGCGCCGATGACCGCGAGCACGCGCTTGGGTGGAGTTCCCGCTGCGCTTGAGTCGATGGATTCCTCGCGCAGCCGCGCGGTCATGTAGCGGTCGCGCTCGGCGATCAGTGCCTCGAACAGTGGCGGAGACTCCTTGGCAAATTCATTGAACATGCTGCCCAGCATGTCACCTTCCTTGAGCTTCTCGATCTCGCTTTCCTCGACATCGTCGCGCGAAATCAGGCTGGATGCGAGGCCGCCGACGATGCCCATGCGTTCGATGAATCCGACGCTGCGGATTGCGCGCTTCAGGGTGATGCCGACTTCGCGATCAATCAGCCAGACCGGCAGGTCGCGTGCTTGCGCGCCGTCAATGGCGGCTTTCATTTCCGCGCCCGGTTCAATGCCGAACTGCTCGGCCAGGCGGCGCTGGAACGCAGACAGTGCCAGGTTTGCGGCGACCAGGCCTGCCTTGCCCTGGCGGATGATCTGGAACAGATCCAAGTTGCGGAAGGATTCCGGATCGCGCATCGATTTGAAGCGCGGCTCGCACAATTCCACCGCCACCGCATCGAAGTTCTCGCGCGCGAGGATCTCGCGCACGGCTTCGACGCTCGCTCGCGACACATGCGCGGTGCCGAGCAGAACGTACTCGACGCCGTCACGCACGATACGGGCGATGGGCTGCGCAGCCAGCAGCTCGCTATGCTGTGCCAGCGGAGTGGAGGCTTCAGTCTGTTCCTGCATGGTTTCCTGGTTCAATCGCGGTACCGTTTGAGCATATCGGCATAGGCATCGATGCGGCGATCGCGCAGGAATGGCCAGATGCGGCGAACGGATTCGCTGCGTGCCAGATCGATATCCGCAATCAGCAGTTCAGCCTTGTCTTCGCTGGCGCGGGCAAGGAATTCGCCCTGCGGTCCGGCCACGAAGCTCGAACCCCAGAACCGGATGCCGCGTCCACCATCGGGAGCCGCCTCGAAGCCCGTGCGATTGGTGCTGAGCACGGGCAATCCATTGGCCACCGCGTGAGATCGCTGCACGGTGATCCAGGCGTCGCGCTGGCGTTCCTTCTCGGCAGCATCGTCACTTGGATCCCAGCCGATGGCAGTGGGATAGAGCAACAGATCGGCACCAGCCAGCGCCATCAGGCGCGCGGCTTCCGGATACCACTGATCCCAGCACACCAGCACGCCGAGCCGGCCGACCGAAGTCTGGATCGGTTCAAAGCCCAAATCGCCGGGAGTGAAGTAAAACTTCTCGTAGAACGCCGGATCATCCGGAATGTGCATCTTGCGGTAGACGCCGGCAATCTCCGCAGAGCGGTCAAAAACGACGGCGGTGTTGTGATACAGCCCCGCTGCACGACGCTCGAACAAGGAGGCAACCACCACCAGCTTCAATTCCGCCGCGAGCGCACCCAGTCGTTGCGTGCTCGGGCCGGGGATGGACTCGGCGCGATCAAACTCATCCACGCTTTCGTGCTGGCAGAAGTAGGGGCCGTTGTGCAGTTCCTGCAGCAGGACGAGCTGCACGCCTGCGCTTGCTGCCGTTCGCAGCGCGCTTTCAATGGCATCGAGATTGGCCGCGGTGCTGCCACGGTCGGTTTCCTGGAGCAGCGCCACCTTGAGTGACTTTGAATTCATGCGAGTGCGAGTACGGGAAAAGCGGAATGGTAACGCGGATTGGGGATTTCCGGCTTGTTTCGTGGGTTTCAGGCCGCATTGGCAGACGGGTGATGATGTCAGCTCCAGCCTTCGGCTTTGAGCCGACCTACGATTGACGAGCGACTGACGGTGTCGATTCCACCCGGGTAGATCGGTTCAAGCAGCTTTGCTGCGGAACCGACGTGGCTGATGGTGTCGGCTCCAGCCTTCGGCTTTGAGCCGACCTACGGCTAACTAGCGGCTGACGGTGTCGATTCCACCCGGGTAGGTCGGTTCAAGCAGCTTTGCTGCGGAACCGACGTGTGATGTGCCGTACCTGAATGATCTTGTCCGTCCGCCGACTGCGTGTTGCAACTGTGCTCAGAGCTAACACTGCGCTGCTGAGCGATGCAATGGCGTTCGCGCGAAGTTTCCGCGCTGTGTGCGGCAACGCTTCAGCGGAAGCGTTCGATTGGCCTCAGGGAATTGTTGGCTCGAAATGATCCACGAAGATGGAATCGGCATCCCTCAGCGCGACAAATCCGCTTCGTCGATAACCGTCAACATGGTCAAACCCCCCTCCAACCAAGATGGAGTTGTCCAGCGCTACGGACAAGGCGTTGGTTCGAAAGTATTCGACTGGGTTCGAGGAAGTCGCGGAGTGTGCCCATGACGAATCGAGCGAGCCGTCTTCATACGAGATTTTTAGAATTTCATGCTCGTCACCCGAAACAGATCGGACGACAAACACATTTTCGTTGTGATCAATGCAAATGGCATACAACAACAGGGCAGGAGTATGCCAGCTTTCATCGACATTGCCGTCCGGCAGAAATCGGACGAGACCGCTTCGCGGTGTCCCGTCGATCGTCTGGAAGCCACCATAGGCGTAGAGCATGCCCAAGTTCGAATACAGGAACGAAGCAGGATAATCGAGAGCCCATACCCTGAGCGTGCTTCCGTCAATCGTGGATATTCTCTTTATGTTTCCGGAATAAGTTGGGAAGCTGTAGGAATAGTAGGAAACATCAATGCTTCCAGCCGAGGTGCTGGCTAGAGCGCCGACATACCGGTCATTCGGCGGGTTCCAAGTCTCATCGAGGCCATCTTGGGGTAGCAATCTCGCCAGGTGGGGCCTGAAAACCGACTCCACACCGGTAAAGGTTCCTCCAATGTAGAGATTGCCGTCGTTGCCAAGCGTCATCGCGACAATATCTCCACCGGCAACTCCGCCCCAATTCGTAACCAAGCTTCCATTGGCTCCGGTGAATTTTGCAAGCCCCCATTGTATGAATCCGTCAACTCTCGAGAATTGACCAGCCGCATACACCGTATCGTCGCCCGTTACGACTACGTGTTCGACGGTGTCGTCTGGAGAAGGACTCCAGTCCGGGTCTACCTCTCCAGTCGGCAGAATCCGTAGCAAGTTGCTTCTTGGCATGCCGCCACCCTTGCTGAACGATCCACCGACAATGGTGCCGCCATTGGCTTGCACACCGATCGCATACACCTTGCCAGGGAGCTCGGCATCCGTAGCCAGAGTGGTGGATCCATTCTCATCAAACTCAGCGAAGCCCAGTCTGAGTTCGTCGTTGGCTGTGGAAAAATATCCTCCAGCAGAGATCGTTTCGGAGACCGAAGCGTCGATCGCGGCTACTTTTTCATTGGTAAAGGCCTGCCATGTTGAATCGAGATATCCATTCACGTCGAATTTGATGACGTTGTCGCGCGGATATGAGAAGGCGCCGCCAACATACAGTTCGTCGTCTTGGGACAGATCCAGCGCCAGAACAAAGGGGGAACCTTGGCCGCCGATGTAAGCGTTCCATTCAGGATCGGGCAACCCTGATGCCAACAGTCGCGCAATGTTGGGGCGACTCTGGCCCCCAACCTGGTCAAAATCCCCGCCTGCGTAGAGCCTTCCAGAGCTGTCAAGGGCAAGGGCGTGAACGACGCCATCCGCATCTGCACTCCACGACGGGTCTGCTGAGCCGGAGTTTGGCAACAGCTTGGCGAGATTGAGGCGGGATGAACCGCCAATGCTGTCAAATTGCCCACCTACGAAAACGGAACCATCTGTCGCAACGGCAAGCGAAAGAGTTCGTGAGCTTGCTGATGGGTTCCATTTGGAGTCGAGCGACCCTGTGTCGTCGGTTGCGAGCTTGGCGAGATGAGATCTTGGAATCCCGTTGACATCGTAGAACTCACCTGCAATGTAGATTGCACTTGAAAGGGTATCGATTGCTATTGCATTGACCAGACCGAAACCGTCCTCCATGTTGATGGCCGGGTGCCAAGTTGCATCGAGAACCCCCGTTGGCGAGATTCTCGCAATTGAACTTCGCAATTGGCCTTGGACAGAGGTGAATTGTCCGCCAACATAGATAGCTCCGGAAGCATCAGTTGCCAACGCATGAACGGTTCCAGCCACGTCCGCACGCCAAGCGGGATCGAGATGGCCATCGGATCTTCGTCGCGCAAGATTGAGGCGTGGTTGGCCGTTGACCGAAGAAAACTCTCCGCCGAGTATGGTGCCACCATCAACCTGCTTGAGAACGGCGTAGACCTTCCCGGGTTTGGCCACATCTGGATTGGGTTGTGAAAGAGGCGGATTGGTGGCAACTGCATTGAGTGATGCAGCGAGGATCCCCAATGCAGCGAATGTAGCCGCCTGCGCGTAGCTTCGAATTGTATTCAAAGTTGTGACTCGGCTGCGTAAGTTCAAGGAGAGGACATTATCGCAAATTCCAATCCTGTGGCCAATCCAATCAGTGACTGGATCGGCGCGCGACCAATGTGTTGCATGCAACGGGGAAATTTTGCTCCTCGCGTGGGCTTGAGATTGCTGACTCCGTCAACTCCAGGTTCTGATGCCGATTCCCTCTGCAGTTTGAGAGTGGGGTGTTGCTTAGGGCATGTCTCCTGCGCTTGCTGGTCGCGTATTCAACCATTGGCCACTCCACGAAGTTGTGCAGCTCACTTGATGCCGGGCATGGCCGCATGGGTTACTGGGCCTTGCGACAGATAGATCCCGTCGACACCATAAAAAAAAGAGGCGGGGTTGCCCCCGCCTCCGGATTCCCCCTTCAGTGTGCCGCGCTATATCAATCCAGATATTCGCAGCGTCCCACTTCTGCTCCGTTGATGACCTCGGCACGCAGGCCATCAGGGAAGGTGGTGCGGATGGACTGGCCGTTCTTGCAGGCGAACACCTGATTCAGGTCGATCAGCCAGGAGAACTGCACGCCTGCAAGGCCACCCATGATGGTGTCACCGGTGCCGCTGATCGCAATCGGATTGTCGATGGGCGTACTGTTGGCTTCGACCACGCCTTGCTCGCGCAGGAAGTCGGCAACCACCATCCAGCCAATATCCTTGACCCAGATGGCGCCAAAGAAGCCGGTGAAGAAACTTCCACCGCGACCCACCAAAACCGTACCTGGGTCATTGATGCCGAACACGCTGACCGGCACCACGCCAACCTCGTTGAAGACTTCTTCGGCGGTCATGGTTTCGCACAGGTTGTCGCCGAAGAAATTCAGGTAGGGCACATCAACGCAGTAACGCAGGCTGTCCACATTGGTCAGCGATTCCGGACCCGTACCCAGCCATGGATTCCACAGCAGGTTTCCGATGCTGCGGAAGGTGTTCGTGTCAAAGCCATCCAGTGCAACCACGCTGCCGTCGAAATTGACCGCATTGGCATCCAGGGTTCCGCTCAGTGCGGTCAGATCGATCTGCGGACCTTCATCAACCCAGGCCCACGCGTTCTCGAAATTGGAAACGCCGAGCACCACGCGACCGTTGCCGGATACCGTATTGGCGCGGGTCCACGGGAACGAGGTGTCATGCGCAAGCTCACGCATGCCGCCCGTGCTGTCCCAGATGTAGGGCACCACTTCGTCGTTGCCGCCCATGCAGGTGCCGTCGAGGTCACGATCGATGTAGGCAAGACCGACTACCTTGCTCGCGGAACGATCCATGCCCCAGGCAAGTGCGCTGTTGGTTCCGCCCTGGCCATCGCCGCCGCAGGTGTCGCCATTGAGATCGCCCAGATACTGGATGATGCCGTTCTCGTTCCAGATCGCAGGTTCAGCGATGCCGTTGCCGTCCGGGTCGTGCTGAATGGCCATGCGCAGGCCTGGACCATCGATATTGCCGTTGTTGGTGCCCATGCCTTCCGGCAACACTTCAACGCCGGAAAGCCTGTCCCAGCGCACGGCAATTTCGCCAGAGCCGGCCATGCCACCCGCACGCGTTCCGTCTGTGGAGAGCGAGGTGAAGAATGCGGTCACCAGCGGAGTGAACTGCACGCCATCATCAAAACCGTTGAAGGTGATGTCGGCATCGCTGGTGCTCGCAGCAACGGCCGTGATCGATGTGGCATCACAAGCAAGGTCGGTCAGCGGATTGCGGCCTTCTGCGGTGTTCCAGTATTCACCCTCCGAGACCATGGACTGTGGTGTTGCCGGATAGCCACCGGCGATGATCTCTTCGATGTAGACCTTGTACTGTGCACCCACGGTCAGGCCGCGGATGGTGAAGCGACCATCCGGACCGATTTGGCCCTGGGTGGCGCTGCCGGTCATGTCGGAAACCGCATCGAAATACGGATTGGCCACATTTCGCGCAATCACGTTGATGCCGCTGTACTGGGTCACGCCGTCCTTAAGTCGCAGGATGCCGCTGATTGAACCGGTATTGGCCTGGTAAGCGGCCGTCGGGTACAGGTTGGAAATACCGCTGACATCGTCGGTGATGTTGACCGTGGATTGCGCGGCACCACCGACGCCCGTGGTGTCGATGAACGGAAACATGGTTTCGATGCTGTTGGCATCGATCATGTCTTCCGGATCGGCCGAGAAGTCGGTGTAGCTGTACAGCGGCTCCACGCAGCCGGGCGCTCCCGGATACAGCGGTGCGTAGGTGTAGCTCTGGTACACCATCTGGCCGTTGGTCTGCGAATGCGACAGGTTGATGGCATGGCCGATTTCATGGGTGAACACGCCGGCGTAGTTGGATCCGCGCGGTACGAACGTCTCGAAATCACCCTTGGCGATGCGGTCCGGATCCACCGGACCTTCGGTACCGGTGTCGCCGGCATCCACAGCCCAGCCGTTCATCACCGTCCACGATTCGGTGATATGGCCATTGCCATCACCGAATTCCGGAGTGGAAATACCGAGCACGGCCGTGTTGGGGACGCCGAAGAAATCCTCCATGATCGTTCCGTCGGTGTCGTAGATGACCCAGAAACCCGGCCCGTTCTCGACGCCGATGAACTGATCGACATTGGCGCTGGTGACATCGGCCACGCCGGTTTGCTCGGCAATCGTGCCCTGGATGGTGGCCTCGAATGTCGAGGTCGGCACCTGGCTCCACTGCAGGAAGGATTCGGCAGTGATGGCATTGGCGCGCTCAAGGGTGATGAACGGGGTGGTGCCATCGAAGTCATAGGTGAATGCGCCGCCACCATCGGTGTAGACGGGGATGGGTCCGCTGCTCGTGACCCAGACCACGGGCGCGAGGACGCCGGTTTCGTCGCTGATGATCAGCGGACCGGACGCGTGGACCGACGAGGCGGCAAGGGTCAGGCCGATCAGGGACGAGAGCTTCAGTTTGCTGTTCATCGAATCGCTCCCCGCTCAACGAGCTTGTCCGAAACGATGTGGTGGATCAGGCCAAGCAGGGTGTCGGTCTTGACCGGTCCCTTGGAGTCCAGCAGCGCGCGTTCGTCGCTCGAGAGCACGCCTGCGTCTGCGGAGATGTTGTCGAACAGGC
>SHNG01000020.1 GCA_004295005.1 Gammaproteobacteria bacterium | reverse complement strand
CCTGCGAGGATTTCCATGCCGAAGCTCGCTACTCGAATGAGTCGCGCCAAACCCAGCGCAATCATGCAGATTGCCGAAAAGGCCAAGCAATTGAAGGCCTCCGGTCGCGACATCATCAGCTTTTCAATCGGGGTTCCGAATTTCCTGCCGGGACCGCATGTGTACGAGGCTGCGCGCAACGCGCTTGATCACGACAGCGGACAGTACGGCTCGAACCGTGGCCCGGATGCGCTGCTTGATGCATTCCTCAAGCATCTGGAGCAGGGCGGGCTGGGTGGCTACACACGCAAGAACATCGCCACCGGCATTGGCGCAAAACATGTGTTGTATACCCTGGGCGAGTTGTTGCTGGATCAGGGTGACGTCATTGTTTTCCCTGTGCCGTACTGGACGACGTATCTGGATATCGCGGAAATCCTCGATGTCGAGACACGCTTGTTGCCGTGCCCGTCCGCACAGCACTACAAGCTGACTCCGGCTCAATTGGATGCCGCGTTGCCCGGAGCCAAGGTATTCCTGTTCAACAACCCGTCCAATCCAACCGGCATGGTCTACAGCAAGGACGAAATCGCCGCGCTGGCCGACGTTCTGGTGCGCCATCCGGACGCATGGATCATTTGCGACGACATCTACAACCGCATGGTGTTCGATGGCATCGGCTACCACAATTTCGTTCAGGCCCGCCCCGAGCTGCGTGACCGCGTGATCCACGTCGATTCCATTTCCAAGACCTACGGCATGCCGGGCTGGCGCGTGGGTTTCATCGCCGGACCGGAAGCCGTGGCCAATGCGTTCGTCACCATGAATTCCAACCACATCACCAACGTGCCGGAAGTCGTGAATGCCGCTGCGGTTGCTGCCTTGGGCGGACCGCAGGACGTGACCACGTCCAAGTGCAAGGAATTTGCCGGGCGCCGCGACCTCGTCTACAACGCCCTGCTGGCGATACCCGGCGTGGACTGTCCGCGTCCGCAAGGTGCGTTTTATGCCTTTCCGAACATCTCGGTTGCCTTCGGCAAATCGCACAACGGCAAAAAGATCAGCAACGATGTCGAGTTCTGCGCTGCGCTTCTTGAAGCCAAGGGCGTCGCCTGCGTACCCGGCAGCGCCTTCGGTGATCCAAACGCGTTGCGCATTTCCTACACATGTCCCGCCGACCAGCTTGCGCCCGGCATGAAGCGCGTGCAGGAATTCTTTGCCGAGCTGACATGACACGCGCCGTGATCCGCATTCGAATCCTTGGTCTTCTCCTCCTGCTGGCCTGGGTCTCCGGCTGTTCAAGCACGGTGGATGTTGGTGAATTGCGCGGGATGGTTGGCGATGAGCCCGTTGTCTTGCTGTCCACGTCAAGTTGCGGGTACTGCCGCAAGTTGCGGGATGATCTGCGCGGCTGGGGTGTCGAATTCGCCGATTTCGACGTGGAAACCGAAGAGAATGGAATGCGTGCGTTTGCCCTGGCGAACGGGCGTGGCGTTCCGATTTTGCTGATTGGCGACAAGCTTCTGCACGGCTATTCACCGGATCGTGCACATGAATTGCTGCTTGCTGCGCGCTTGCTGCCCCAGTCCTGAATTTGATTGAACCACTTGAACCTGTGAGGTTGTGATGAAAGCTCCCGTCCGTGTTGCCGTTACCGGTGCCGCCGGCCAGATCGGTTATGCCTTGTTGTTCCGCATTGCTGCAGGCGACATGCTCGGTCCAGACCAGCCGGTTATCCTGCATTTGCTGGAAATCACCCCGGCCTTGCCGGCATTGCAGGGCGTGGTCATGGAACTCAATGACTGTGCGTTCCCGACCCTGCACGGCGTGGTGGCCACCGATGACGCCAACGTCGCCTTCAAGGATGTCGACTATGCATTGCTGGTTGGCGCGCGTCCGCGTGGCCCGGGCATGGAGCGCAAGGATCTGCTGGAAGCCAATGGCGCGATCTTCGGGCCGCAGGGCAGGGCCATCAACGAACACGCCAAGCGCGACGTGCGCGTGCTGGTGGTGGGCAACCCGGCCAACACCAATGCACTGATCGCGCAGCAGAATGCGCCGGATATCGATCCGGGGCGGTTCACCGCGATGGTGCGCCTCGACCACAACCGTGCAATCAGCCAGTTGGCCGAAAAGACCGCTTCCCTCAATACCGACATTGCGAAGGTGACGATCTGGGGCAACCACTCATCCACCCAGTACCCGGATCTGCACCAGGCCACCGTGAAAGGCAAGGCAGCGTTGTCGCTGGTCGACCAGGGCTGGTACGCCGACACCTTTATCCCGACCGTACAGCAGCGTGGCGCAGCCATCATCAAGGCGCGCGGTGCATCGTCGGCAGCTTCGGCCGCGTCTGCCGCCATCGATCACATGCGTGACTGGACACACGGCACCGCGGATGGCGACTGGGTGTCGATGGCGGTTCCGTCCGACGGCTCGTATGGAGTCAAGCCTGGCGTGATTTTCGGCTATCCGGTGACGGTGAAGAACGGTCGGTATTCGATCGTGCAGGGCTTGGAGATCAACGCCTTTTCGCAAGCGCGCATTGATGCCACAGACAAGGAGTTGCGCGAGGAGCGCGCCGCCGTCGAAGCGCTGTTTGCCCGCAAATAGCAGCCTGTCAGGCACGGCGCCATCTCATGCCGCGGTGTAGGAGCGCATTTATGCGCGACCGGGGTTCATCAGCGGATACAGGTCCACCCTCACCCCAACCCTCTCCCGCCAGCGGGAGAGGGAGTGAAGGCACCACGCTTTTTCCAACCCTCTCACGATTTTTCTTGCCCCCTCTCCCGCTGGCGGGAGAGGGTTGGGGTGAGGGTGGAGCATGAAGCGCGGCGCGCAATTGGAATTGGTCGCGCTCCCCCTGCTGCCGGTGGCGGGATTAAAGATGCAATACTGCATGCTTTCCCATCCTGCATGCTGGCTTCTGGAACATGCTGAGAGCGCCGATATTCCGCAGACCGCTGCTGCGCGTGATCGACTTCATGCGTGGCGAGGCCGCGGGCGGTATCGTGCTGATGGGCGCGGCGGCGCTGGCGCTCATCGTTGCCAACTCACCCTTGTCAGATGCCTATTTTCACGCCCAGCACCTGCAGTTGCTGGGCATGAGCCTGCTGCACTGGATCAACGACGGCCTGATGGCCGTGTTCTTCCTGCTGGTCGGGCTGGAGATCAAACGCGAGATGCTGGTCGGCCAGCTTTCCAGTTGGCGTCAGCGCGCCTTGCCGGGAATCGGTGCATTGGGCGGCATGCTGGTCCCCGGCCTGATTTTCCTGGCCTTCAATCACGATGATGCGCAGGCCCTGCGCGGATGGGCGATTCCCACCGCCACCGACATCGCGTTTGCGCTGGGTGTGCTGTCCTTGCTGGGTCGTCGCGTGCCGGTTTCGATCAAGGTATTCCTGACCGCGCTTGCCATCATTGATGATCTGGGTGCGGTCGTGATCATCGCGTTGTTTTACACCAGCGAGTTGTCATGGACCTGGCTTTCGGCAGCCATCGGCATCCTCGCCTTGCTCGCCGTTCTCAATCGCACGGGTGTTCGGCGTCTGGCGGCCTACCTCGTGCCGGGCGCATTGCTCTGGTACTGCGTGCTGCAATCCGGTGTACATGCAACCCTGGCTGGTGTCGCGTTGGCCCTTTGCATTCCCGCAGGCCACGATGACGATCGGCAGCATCCGCCGCTGATCGTGCTGGAGCATGCCCTGCATCGCGTCGTTCCCTTTCTGATCATTCCCTTGTTCGGATTTGCCAACGCCGGACTTTCGTTTGTCGGCATGACGATGGCGGATTTGACCCGGCCGCTGACCCTGGGCGTGGCGCTGGGCTTGTTGGTCGGCAAGCTGCTGGGGGTGTTCGGTTGCGCGAGTCTGGCCATCGGCACCGGCATCGCGCGCCTGCCGCAAGGGGCCAGTTGGATGCAACTGGTCGGCGTGTCGCTGATGTGCGGCATCGGCTTTACCATGAGCCTGTTCATAAGCCTGCTGGCGTATGCCGATCAGCCCATGCTGCAGGCCGATGCCAAGATTGGAATCCTGGCAGGCTCGATGTTGGCGGGCTTGGCGGGCTTTATCATCCTGCGCTGGGCGGCACCTGCTGAATCCCTGTCGATGGCAGATCCATCAACAGTGGATCGTTGAGGTTTCCGCCAACGCAATTGTCAACAGGAGGCAATGGCAGATGAACCCTGGAACCCTGCGTGGAATGCGGGTCGCGGCAATACTTGTGTTGCTTGTGGCAAGTGCCATGCCCGTGGCGGCACATCAAGTCACCACGGCCGCACCGACCGCAGGCCTTGGCAGTCTGGAGTTTCCCACCAGTGCAAAATCGGCAAATGCACAGCAGGCATTCGTGCGCGCGTCCTTGCTGCTGCACTTGTTTGAATATGACGATGCCGCCTTGGCCTTCCAGCAGGCGCAGTCGCTGGAGCCGGATTTCGTGATGGCCGTGTGGGGCGAAGCCATGACCCACAACCATCCGCTGTGGAACCAGCTCGACGAGAAAGCTGGCAGGCAAGCGCTCGCGAAGCTGGGCAAAACACCCGAGGAGCGCGCTGCCAAGGCAAAAACAACACGCGAACGCGACTATCTCGCAGCCGTGGAGATTCTCTATTCCGGAGAAGGCAACAAACAGGATCGAGACCTGCGCTACGACGCCGCAATGCAGAAAATGGCGGCCCGCTATGCGGATGACGATCAGGCGCAGTTGTTCCACGCGCTGGCCCTGCTGGGGCGCAGCGAAGGCGTGCGCAATGTTCCGGATTACCTGCGTGCGGCGGAAATCTCGCGCCGCATCTTCGAGAAGAACCCGCAGAACCCCGGTGCGGCGCATTACTGGATTCACGGCATGGACGATCCCGAGCATGCGCAGGGTGCCATCGAGCCGGCGCGTGCCTTGTCGAAAATCGCGCCGGATGCCGGCCATGCCCAGCACATGACCTCGCACATCTTCATTGCCTTGGGGCTGTGGGACGATCTGGTCAAGGCCAATGTGGAAGCGGCGCGGGTGGTGAACGAGCATGCCCGCAAGCAGGGCAAACCGCAGGTCAGTTGCTTCCACTACAACGAATGGTTGGAATACGGCTACTACCAGCAGGGCAGGCAGCGCGAGGCTGGCGAATTGCTGCTCGCCTGCAAGCGCGAAGGCGAGGCTGCCCTGGCTGTCAGTACGCCAGGCAAGGAGAGGGATCGCCTCGTGGCGCGTTTTGAAGGCTCGCTGCCGATCATGCGGGCAACGGCGGTCATTGAGTCGCAGGACTGGAATGGAGCCGCCGTGCAGCTCGTGATGCCGGAAATCCACGATGCCAATGTGCTCGCGGTGGATCGCTTTGTGCAGGGCTATGCCGCCGCACAGCGCGGTGATCTGGTTCGCGCACGCAGCGCACTTGAGCAATTGCACGCACAGGTCGCCGCCGCTAAACCAGACAGCGAGTTTCCACAGGCGCTCGATTACCTGCACATCCTGCATGACGATCTGGCTGGCCTGGTGGCCGCAAAATCCGGTGAACTGGAGCAGGGCATCGTGCTGGTGCGTGGTTCGGCCAAGCGTCTGGATGCCATGGCCTTCGATTTCGGCCCGCCGGTGGTAGTCAAACCGCCGCATGAACTGCTCGGCGAGTTGTTGCTGGCTGCCAAGCGGCCCGGTGAGGCTGCCGATGCGTTCACGCGTTCGCTGCAGTTGGCACCCTTGCGCGCCCAATCCCTGTTGGGTCTGGCGCGCGCGCAACAGGCTAACGGAGCATCCACGGCTGCCTCGGCCACCTACCGGCAATTGCTGGCGATCTGGCATGCGGCCGATGCCGATGTGCCGAGTCTCGGCGAGGTGCGCGATCAAACCGCAAGTCCCTGACCTTGCCGTCTTAACCGGCTAAAATAGCCGTTTTCCCGGGAGTTCCCATGAGCCAGCCAGATTCCGCAGGCGCGCGCTTTCGCGCCGCCGTCGCCGAGGAACACCCCTTGCAGGTGATGGGTGCCATCACTGCCTATGCGGGCCTGATGGCCAAACGTGTCGGCTATCGCGCACTGTATCTATCCGGCGGTGGCGTGGCGGCCAATTCGCTGGGCATGCCCGATCTCGGCATCAGCACCATGGAAGACGTGCTCACCGATGCCCGCCGCATCGTCGAGGCCACGCAAATGCCCCTGCTGATCGATATCGATACCGGTTGGGGCGGGGCCTTCAACATCGCGCGCACCATTCGCAATTTCGAGCGTGTCGGCGTGGCCGCCGTGCACATGGAAGACCAGGTCGGTCAGAAGCGCTGCGGCCACCGTCCCGGCAAGGAAGTGGTCACGAAAGATGAAATGGTTGATCGCGTGAAGGCCGCCGTGGATGCCCGCAGCGACTCCGGCTTCGTCATCATGGCGCGCACCGATGCGGCAGCCGTCGAGGGCATCGACAGCGCCATTGAGCGCGCGGTGGCTTATGTCGAGGCCGGTGCCGACATGATTTTCCCCGAGGCCATGAAAACCCTGGACGACTATCGCAAGTTCAGGACGGCGGTGAAGGTGCCAATCCTGGCCAACCTCACCGAGTTTGGTTCCACGCCCTTCTTCACCACCGAAGAACTCAAGTCAGCGAACGTCGACATTGCGCTCTACTGCTGCGGCGCCTACCGCGCCATGAACAAGGCGGCACTCGGATTCTACGAAACCGTGCGTCGCGAAGGCACGCAAAGGAACATCATCGACCGCTTGCAGACGCGCGAGGAACTCTACGACTTCCTCGGCTACCACGATTACGAAGACAAGTTGGACGAACTGTTTGCCGGCACCAAGCGCGATTGAACGCATGCCGCATCGATTGAATTGGAGAAACCCATGAGCGAATCCGCGATCCCCTTCAAGCCCAAGAAGTCCGTCGCCCTGTCCGGCGTCGCCGCAGGCAACACCGCGTTGTGCACGGTCGGCCGCACCGGCAATGACCTGCACTATCGCGGCTATGACATTCTCGACTTTGCCACCAGCAGCGAATTCGAGGAAATCGCCTATCTGCTGGTGCATGGGAAACTGCCGACGCGCGCCGAGCTGGCTGGTTACAAGGCCAAGCTGAAGGCGCTGCGTGGCATTCCGGCCTCGGTCAAGGCAGTTCTGGAAAGCCTGCCCGCGTCGGCACATCCAATGGACGTGATGCGCACCGGCGTCTCGGCGCTGGGTTGCGCACTGCCGGAAAAGGATGACCACAACCATCCGGGTGCGCGTGACATTGCCGACCGCCTGATGGCTTCGCTGGGTTCCATGCTGCTGTATTGGTATCACTTCGCCGTAAACGGCAAGCGCATCGAGGTGGAAACCGATGACGATTCCATCGGTGGACATTTCCTGCATCTGCTGCACGGCAAGGCACCGAGCGAGTTGTGGGTGCGCGCCATGCACACCTCGCTGATCCTCTATGCAGAACACGAATTCAACGCAAGCACGTTCACTGCCCGTGTCATCGCCGGTACCGGCAGCGACATGTATTCGGCGATTGCCGGTGCCATCGGTGCACTGCGCGGTCCCAAGCACGGCGGTGCCAACGAAGTCGCCTTCGAGATCCAGAAGCGTTACGACTCCGCCGACGAAGCCGAGGCCGACATCCGTGCGCGCGTGGAGAAAAAGGAAGTCGTGATCGGCTTTGGTCACCCCGTGTACACCACGGGTGATCCGCGCAACAAGGTGATCAAGGAAGTGGCGCGTGAACTCTCCGCCGAGCAGCAGAACATGAAGATGTTCGACATTGCCGAGCGCCTGGAATCGACCATGTGGGACATCAAGAAAATGTTCCCCAACCTCGACTGGTTCAGCGCCGTCAGCTACCACATGATGGGCGTGCCCACCGCCATGTTCACCCCGCTGTTCGTGATCTCGCGCACCAGCGGCTGGAGCGCACACGTCATCGAGCAACGCATCGACGGCAAGATCATCCGCCCCAGCGCCAACTACACGGGCCCGGAAGATCTCAAGTTCGTGCCGATCGACCGGCGTTGAGACCATGGACGGGGCTGCATCTGCTCAAATGGAATAGAGGCGAATGACTGCTCCCCGCCAACCTGTCAGCCACAGGGCCCTTGGTTTGGCGCGACGCCTGGCCAAGCGCTTGCCCGGATTCGCGCAGGCGCCGCTGCGCATGCTTTGGCGGCGCCTGCTGATTTCATCTCTGCCCGAGCGTGTTCGCTATCGTATGAGGGTTGCAGCTGAATGTGCGGTCTTTGAAGACCAGGCAGAAGTTCACGACCTGCCGGAGATCTTCCACTATTGGTCAAATCGGTACCTGAGGCCGAAATACGAGGCGTTCGGTTTCTCAAATCCCGATGAGTTTTTCTTGAAGTTTGCCGCCCAATCCTTGCGAGAAGGTGGGCAGAGACTTGCAAGCGTGCTGAGTGTGGGTTGTGGCAATGGTGATACTGAGGTGCGTCTGGCGTGTGGCCTGCGCTCGTTGGGATTTGAGCACTTCCGCATTGATTGCCTGGATCTCAATCCGCAGATGCTGGCGCGCGGGCTTGAGCTTGCACAAACAGAGGGCGTGGGCAACAAGCTTCGCTTTGTCGAAGGCGATTTTAACGCGCTGCAACTGACCGAGCGATATGACTGCGTGATTGCCAACCAGAGCCTGCATCACGTCGTGGCGCTTGAAAGTCTGTTCGGCAAGATCTCTGATGCGTTGCAGCCACATGGCCGGTTTCTGGTTTCCGACATGATCGGCAGGAACGGCCATATGCGCTGGCCGGAGGCGTTGAAGCTGGTTGAAGCGCTGCGGGCAGAGTTGCCTGAAGAGAAGAAGTACAATCATCAGCTCAAGCGCCACGAGAGCCGCTTCGTGAACTGGGATAGTTCGGGGGTCGGCTTCGAAGGCGTTCGTGCGCAGGATGTCTTGCCGTGCCTGCTCGACGCCTTCAACTTTGAGTTGTTCATTGGATTCGGCAACGTGATCGACATTTTCATCGATCGCAGCTTTGGCCCGAACTTCGACGCTGACAATGCGCAGGATCGCGCTTTCATCGACAGGGTCCATGCCATCGACGAGGCGGCCATACTTGATGGCAGCATCACGCCGACGCATGCGCTGATCGTGGCGCGGTCGAGCAGCTACGCCGGCGAATCCCGGTACAGCGATGGTCTTTCCCCGAAGCAGGCAGTGCGCAATCCAGCGCCAGTATGAAGTGTTTCGTGAAGCCGTTGACCATGTAAAAGGGAAAGCTCTTGCCAAACCCCTGCAATCAACCATGTGGGACATCAAGATGAGGTTTCCCAACCTCGATTGGTTCAGCGCGGTCAGCTACCACGTGATGGCGTGCCCACCCCCATGTTCACCCCGCTGTTCGTGATCTCCCGCACCTCCGGCTTGAGCGCGCACGTCATCGAGCAGCGCGTTGACGGCAAGATCATCCGCCCCAGCGCCAGCTACACGGGCCTGGAAGGTCTCAAATTCGCGCCGCTCGAACGGCGTTGAGACAACGCGGACCCCGCATCGGGGTTTGATGCAGATGTCCTGCGATTCCTTCCTCAGCAAAGCATGGGAAGGCCGAAGCCGACTCTCCCTGTCCCTGCACAGCGAGGGAAGGTGCCAGGGCCAACTCCATCTTTCCCTGCCCCTGCACAGCGAAGGAAGGTGCCAGGGCCAACTCCATTTTTCCCTTCCCCTGCACGGCGGGGGAAGGTGCCGAAGGCGGATGAGGGCGCTACCTGCACCAGCCGTGAAGCCCGCGCCAATGCCCGGCGTGGCCTGAATCCACAGCCCCTCGAACCTGGTTTGATCAGCGTTGCCACGGGAAATCTGGCGTGCCCGATGTTCGGTCTTGGTCCAGTTGGGCTTTTCCCAAAGGCAGGCTCGAACTTCATCTCCGCGTGTTCGTCCACTCGCATGCGACCTGGCGAGGGACTGGCGCGGGCATTGCACCGGCAGTCCATGCTCCGCAATGGGTAGGAATGTCCTGAGGTGTGATCTGCATTTCGGTCGACTGTAAACAGCCTCCCACATAAGCAGCGCCAGGCTCGGCCCGCTTTTTGTGGGAGCGTATTCATACGCGACCGCCATGTTGGATGCACCCGCAAGGCAGTGGCATTGCGGTCGGCTGTAAACAGCCTCCCACAAAAGCAGCTTCAGGCGCGATCCGCTTTCTGTGGGATCGTATTCATGTGCGACCGGAATGCATCATTGTTGGGTGCAGCACCACCCTCACCCCAGCCCTCTCCCGCCAGCGGGAGAGGGAGTTTGGCTGCGGCATGGGCCAGGGAAGCTCTGATATGGCTTGTCATTCCGGCGAAGGCCGGAATCCATTTTGACCCGGTTTCAATGGCTCCACTATCAAAAGCGACTATGGCGTTCGCTTGTACTGCGGAAAGCCTGGTGGGTCAGGAAATCTCTGGCAGCGGTCAACTGCGACCGGCATGACAGTCGGCTGTAAACAGCCTCCCACAGAAGCGGCTTCAGGCGCGAACCGCTTTCTGTGGGAGCGTATTCATGCGCGACCGGAATGCATCATTGTTGGGTGCGGCACCACCCTCACCCCAGCCCTCTCCCGCCAGCGGGAGAGGGGGCGAAGCGCGACATGTATCCAGGCATTCGCGTGGGGCTTGGCTTGGCCCTCACTGCAGTTCGCCGCCTGCTGTCTTCTGCCTACTCGAATCCGTTGTCGAAAATCACATCCGGCAGGTTGGCGGGACCGCCGACAAACAGGATGTTGTTGGCGTCACCACGGTAATTGCCCTGGCGCAGGGCATCGAGGCGCAATTCCCAGGTGTCGGCATCAATGCGCGTGGCGCCTGCAAAGGTGTACCAGCCGAAGGTGTTTTCGTTGCCGGGAATGCGTGGACCGTAGTTGCGCCATTTCCAGTTGGAATCGAAGTTGGCACCGTGGAAGGTCACGCGCACCGAGGACGCGCTGCAGGCGGGCAGGGCGAAGTGCACCAGTCCCAGTGGGTGGCTGCTGCCATTGCCGAGCGGATCCTGCGGATACAGGTTGGCCGAGAGGCCATAACTGTCATTGAGCTGGGTGCAGGTCGAACCGGGGGCGATTTCGACAGTGGCATCCACATTGCCGCCCAGGGGCGAATGCATACCGGTCACCACGGGTGTGCTCAGGGAGGCGACATTGGTTTGGTCGGCGTCCTGGGTGCCGTCGCCATTGCCATCACCGGCGAGCACGCCATCCTCGGTAACGGTGGGTGATCCGTCCGCGTCCTCATCACCCACCTCGGTGAACTCCCATACGCCCGCGTTGGTGCCGGCCAGGATGCGTGCCGGAGCTCCTGGAGCGCGTGCAGGCAGGGCCAGGGCAGTCGATGCATTCGCGGGCAGGCCGATGCTGTAGGAATTCCAGGTGAGGCCGCCATCGGTCGAACGATAGACGCCGCCCGGATTGGCGCCGTCACCTCCGGTGCCTGCGTAAATGGTGTTGCCGCTGGCGTCATTGGGATCGATCAGCAGCGCGCGGACATCCTGCCCGGCAATGCCGGTGCTGGATTCAAACCAGCTCGCGCCCGCATTGGTGCTCTTGTATACGGAGCCGACGATACCGGTGGGCAGGAACCTGGTCACCGCCGCGTAGAGGATGCTGGTATTGGCCGGGTTGATGGCCAGCGCCAGCACATCCTGTTGCGAGCTGGTTGCGCTGCCGTAGTGTGGAAGGCCGACACTGGAATGCACCCAGGTCGCACCGCCGTTGACCGACTTGAATACACCGTTGGCAAACGTAGGTTCATCCAGGCCGGGATCGGCCTGGTAGCCACCGATGGTCATGCCCGCATACAAGGTCTGTGTGTTGTTGGGGTCGATGGCCAAGGCGATGCCAAGATCGAAAACCAGGTTCAGTTGGGCACCCGGATCAATGTCCTGGGGCAGGGGCAGGCCGTTTTCGGATGCGGTCCAGCTTGCGCCGGCATTGGTGGATTTGTAGATGCGTGCGGAACGGAATGGCAGTCCCGCCGCGCTCAAGTCGGGGCGACCGCTGCCGATGACATACAGGGTTTGCAGGCCACCGCTGCCAATCGGGCAAGGGCCGCTGGGTGGCGGCGCGGCACAGGAGCGCGGATCGGCCACGATGGCGCGAGCCGTACCCATGTTGGGACGACCGTTGACCAATGCGATGCCATTGTCGATGGTGATCCAGGAATTGCCGCCATCGGTGCTCTTGTACAGGCCGCCATCGATGGCCGAGTTGTCCGGAATGCCGATGGATCTTCCTGCCGCATACGCCGTGAAGTTTTCGGCCGTGAATGGATCGGCGTCGATGGTGGTTGGGTCGATGGTCAGGCCACGCACCTGTTCGGCATTCATGCCGCTGTGGGAGATGTTCCAGGTAAGTCCGTTGTCCGGTGACTTGTACACCGGATGCGCCGTGGTGAAGGAATCACCGTAACCTGCGAGTACGACGGAGCCACCACCGGTATCCAGCGGATGCGGTGCAAGCGCGCGAATCATGGTGGCTTGCAAGCCGTTGTTGATTTCACTCCAGTTGGTGCCGCCATTGGTCGAGCGCATCACGCCGCCATCCTTCGTGGCCACGTAGATATTGGGCGTGGTTGGCCAGTTCGAGGAAACCTGGATGGCCACCGCCTGCACGGGATCGGTTCCGTTGACGGTCAGGCCGTTGGCTACATCCCAGGTGGTCCAGGTGGGTGCGTCTGCGTTGGTGGTAACCGCTGCACCGAGGGAATCACAGGTAACGAAAACTCCCGCTGCCTGGCTCGGGTGTGGGGAAATCTGGCTGATGAAATCACAGCCCGACGGCAGACTGATGATGTTCCAGGAAGCTCCGCCATTGTTGCTGGTGTAGGCGTTGTCTCCATACGCGCTGCTGATGAACAGGCGCGCCGGGTCAAGTGGAGAGCTGGCAATCGAAGTGACTACAAAGGGCGTCGGGGATATGGAGACCGGCGACCAGCTTGCAGCGGAATCGATGCTCCTGATCAGCGATGCACCGCCAAATATCGATGCATCGGAATAGAGTCCTACATACAGCACACCGTCGGCAGCGTACTCGAGGGTCTGGTAGTTGCCGCCCGCAGTCAAAGGGCCGCCCGTCCAGGTGCTGCCACCATTGGAGCTGACCCAGACGCTCACGCTGGTGAGGGTTGCCGTGAGCATGGCGACATGGTTGGAACCTGGTCGTTGTACGGCAATATCCATGATGGTGCCGGCACCTGCTGGTTCGCTGAGCGGTATCCAGAGATTGCCGCCGTCACCGGAGCGGAACAGTTGTTCGCCACTGCTTGCGTAGATGACCGGCGCGCTGGTCGATGCGGCCAATCGATCGATGAAAGTGGGTGGCAAGCCTCCCGCCAGACGGCTCCAACTGCTGCCATTGCTGGTGCTGCGAAACAGCGCGCCACCGGCCGCTGTCCACAGCGTGCCGGAACCGGCTTCGTAGTTGATGAGATCGTAAATGCGACCGCCATAGGGCCCGGTGCTGCTCCAGCTACCGGGTGCGGCCAGTGCAGTGCAGGTGGCGAAGGCCAGTCCGGTTGCAAGGAGTCGGGCGCTGAAGATTGAAGTGGTTGGATTGAACATGGAAATCCTCCTGCGTCAGTCCATCAACGCTAAGTCGCAAGAACGGGCAAAGGCGTGACAGACATCGGCTTCCAAGTGTGAAACCCGTCGCAGAAGGTACGCTCATAAGATGATTTGGCAAGCACTGACCACCGTACGGGGAGTGGGAAGGGCCGAAACCCATGGGGATTGAGAGCCAATCACTTGCCGTTGGAGTCACAGGTCGGCACTTGGCTGCGGCAATTTGTCGCGATTCAACCCATGCTTGCGGCCAAGCGCGTGCCTTGGTCGATGGCCCGCTTGGCATCGAGTTCGGCAGCCACGTCGGCGCCGCCAATGACGTGCACGGCCATGCCCAGCGTGACAAGTTCATCGGCCAGGGTGCGATTGGGTTCCTGGCCAGCACAAATGATCAGATTGTCGACCTCCAAAATGCGTGGTTGGTCGTCGATCAGGAGATGCAGTCCAGCGGAATCGAAACGCAGGTAACTGGCTCCACCCAACATTTCCACCTTCTTGTGCTTGAGCGTGGCGCGATGCACCCAGCCACTGGTCTTGTTCAGGCGTGCGCCGGGTTTGCCGACCGAGCGTTGCAGCAGATAGACCGTGCGCAAAGGGGCTTCGGGTTTGGCGGGCTTGAGGCCGCCACGATGCTGGTGGGAAAGATCGACGCCCCACTCCGTGCTCCAACGTTGCACATCGGTGGTTGGTGAGGGTGCTGGTTCGACCAGGAACTCGGCCATGTCGAAACCAATGCCGCCGGCACCAATGATGGCGACGCGCTTGCCTACCGCCTTGTTCTCACGCAGCACTTCCAGGTAGCTCAACACACGCGGATCATCGCTGCCCGGAAAGTTGACCGGACGCGGGGTGACGCCAGTGGCAACAATAACGACATCGAAGCCTTCGCGTTGCAGCATTTCGGCTTCGGCCCGGGTATTCAAACGCAGCTCCACGCCGGTATCCGCAATGCGATGACCGAAGTAGCGTAGCGTCTCGTGGAATTCTTCCTTGCCGGGAATGCGTTTGGCCATGTTGAACTGGCCCCCGATTTCCGTGGCGGCATCAAACAGGGTCACGCGGTGTCCGCGTTCTGCCAAGGTCGTTGCGGCGGCCAAACCTGCGGGGCCTGCACCCACCACCGCATAGCGTTTGCGCTGCGCGGCGGGTTTGATCAGCAACTCGGTTTCATTGCAGGCGCGTGGATTGACCAGGCAGGTCGCCATGCGGTTCTCGAACACATGATCGAGGCAGGCCTGGTTGCAGGCGATGCAGGTGTTGATGCGATCGCCCTTGTCGGCGCGCGCCTTGTTCACCCACTCGGGATCGGCGAGCAGGGGGCGTGCCATGGAAATCATGTCGGCCGCGCCGGAGGCCAGCACCTGTTCGGCGGTTTCCGGCATGTTGATGCGGTTGGTGGTGATCAGTGGCAGCGCCACGGTCTGCTTGAACTTGGCCGTGATGGAAACAAAGGCAGCACGCGGCACCGAGGTGACGATGGTGGGCACGCGCGCCTCATGCCAGCCGATGCCGGTGTTGATCAGGCTGGCCCCGGCCTGCTCGATGCCCTTGCCCAATTGCACGATCTCGTCCCAGCTTTGCGCGTTGTCCACCAGATCCAGCATCGACAGGCGATAGATGATGATGAAGTCACGGCCGACCGACTCGCGTGTACGTCGCACGATTTCGATGGGAAAGCGCATGCGATTTTCCGCGCTGCCACCCCAGGCATCGCTGCGCGTGTTGGTACGCGCAGTGATGAACTCATTGATCAGATAACCTTCCGAACCCATGACCTCGACGCCGTCATAGCCGGCGTCCTGGGCCAGCTTCGCGCAGTTGACGAAATCGCCAATGGTGCGCTCCACGCCGCGGGCCGACAGGGCGCGCGGGGTGAACGGATTGATCGGAGCCTTGATGCGCGAGGGTGCAACCGAAAGCGGATGATAGGAATAGCGCCCACCATGCAGGATCTGCATGCAGATGCGGCCATTTTCCGCGTGAACCGCCGAGGTCACCTTGCGATGTCGTGCCAGATGCCAAGGCATTGACAAGCGTCCGCCCAAGGGCTTCAGCCAGCCTTCGATATTCGGCGCGATGCCGCCAGTGACCATCAGGCCCACGCCTCCGCGCGCGCGGTCGGCGAAATAGGCAGCCAGCTTGTCGAAATCCCGTGCGCGATCTTCCAGGCCCGTGTGCATGGAGCCCATCAATACGCGATTGGGCAGGGTCACATGGCCGAGGTCGAGCGGAGCAAACAGGTGTGGGTAGCGCATGGCAAGGCTTTGCCCAATTCAAACGACCGTATGAAGATGCCCGGATTTGGCACGGGCGGCAAGTACAGGCCGAACCGGGCCATGCCACCCGCTTCACGCAGCCCAGACGCAATGCAATGTGCGTTTGCGTCTCATGCCATCGGCAGTGCTGCTTGCGAATGAAAAAGAGAGCGTTTTGCAATCGCTGAAGATTTCCGGTCGCCGAATTGTCCCGGCCAGCGGAAGCGCGTAGCGTACGCGTCAGGGGTTTTGCAGCCTGCCGGAGGTGTCGCCATGCGCGCATTCGGAAACATGTTGATTGGAATATTTCTCACGGTCATGTCGACCGCAGCAGTGGCCATCGACGAGTATCGTCTTGATGATGGCGTGAAGGAACTTGGAATCGGCGTGCAGAGCACAGGCAGCAATTCGATTGCCTGGCTCAACCGATTTGTCGTACAGCCTGGCTACACGACGATCACCGCGGTGAGGATCGCCTTTGGCGGCAGTCTGGCGCAGACCAACATTGGCAATGGCCAGCCCCTGGTTGCCTATTTGTGGAGCGATCCCAACCAGGATGGGGACCCCGATGATGCCTTCGTCATCGCGTCGGCCGTGGGAGTCGTGCAGGGAACCGGAACCAATTCCCTGACTGCGTATTCTTTTTCTCCGCCATACCCGGTATTGCAGGTGGGAACGACTTTCTTCGCTGGGGCAATAGTCACCTACAGCGGGCAGGTCCTGGTTGGCAGTCTTGATCGCGATGGAACCGACGATGTGGTGCCTTATCCATCCGCCTTGCACAGTTTCGTGGCCTCCAGCGACAACGGCACGCCAGTCGACCCGAATGCATTGGCTCTTGCGCAAGGCCCCGTGGACAGCGTCAGCAATGTGATTTTTGCGGGTACCGATGACGCGACCTGGATGATCCGCCTCAATGCGCCGCCACCCAATACACCACTGCTGGACATCAATCCCAACCCTCTGGATTTCAACGTGGTTCCTGTTGGAACGACGTTCGGGCCATTGCTGGTGCTGCTGACGAATGTTGGCACCGCAAACCTGGACATCGGGGCAATTGGCTCTGTGGCCTTGCCCTTCTTCATGCCGCCTCCGGGCAGCGGCATTTGTCCAGCTCCTCCATTCAGCCTCGCACCGGGATTCCAGTGCGCGCTGCACTACAGCTTCGCTCCAACGACTCCTGGCCTTGCGGCCGCTGCAGTTGCCATTGACAGCAATGCGCCCAGCTCTCCGGATACGCTGAGCCTGCAAGGGTTTGGCGACGGGCCACAGCCTGTGGTGAGTCCGTCAAGTCTTGATTTTGGCGAGGTCGATGTCGATGCTGTTTCTGCGACTTTGGACATGTCACTTGGAAATTCCGGAACCTCAAGCTGGATCATCAACGCAATCCAGGTGAGCGATCCCAGCTTGCCGCCTTCACCATTCCAGGAATCAACGGGAACCTGTGGTTCATTCCCCATCACTCTGGCACCATCAGCGACCTGCAATCTCTCGTTCAGGTTTACACCGATCCGATACGGCCCTGATCCACGAGACTACGAACTCGTCGACAACAGCTTCAGCGGCGCCACCGGGTTCATGCTGCAGGGCATTGGCACTCTGTTTGGCCACGGATTCGAGGATCCATGATGGGATGCACTCCAAACGCAACGTTTTCATTTGCCCTGTTTGGAGTGCTTGTTGGATTGATCGTCTCCAGCCCGGTTTCGGCTGTCTCTTGCCAGCGTGCAGGCGACACCATCATGGCGAACGGGTTCGAGCAGTCGCCTCAACAGGCCTTTTATGTCGCGACCAACGGCAGCAACGCCGGGCAGGGTAGTGCCACGGCGCCCTGGAAAACCATCCAATACGCCGTGGATACCGTGGCCGCAGGCGATCTGATCTGCGTTCGCGGCGGCGTCTACAACGAATTGGTGACGATCACCCAATCCGGGTCTGCGCAGGCCGGGCCGATCCTATTGCAGTCGGTTCCGGGTGAAACTGCGGTGATCGACGGTACGGGATTGCCGATTCCGGATGGACAGTACGGACTGCTTACCCTGATCGACGCCAGTTGGATCACCGTGCAAGGACTTGAGCTGCGCAACTACAGCACGGCATCCACCGCAAACGTGCCGATTGGCCTGTATGTGACGGGTGCGGGAACCCAGATCCGCCTGATCGGAAACCACATCCATGACATTCACACCACCGCCAATGGCTGCGCCGCCAATGCGTTTGGCTTGAAAGTGGATGGCACGCGTGCTCCGCAATCGATCAACCAGTTGTCCATCCATGGCAATGAAATCCACGATCTCACCTTGGGTTGCAGTGAATCGTTTTCGCTGGATGGCAATGTGGAGAACTGGGAAATCAGCGCCAACCGCGTGTACGACACCAACAACATCGCCATTGGCGCCATCGGCTTCGAAGGCATCGCACCGAACCCGGCATTTGACCAGGCGCGCGATGGCGCGATCCGTGAAAACACCATCTACAACATTTCCTCCTTCGGCAATCCAGCCTACGGGAACGAGTACGCCGCCGACGGCATCTATGTGGACGGCGGCACGCGCATCCTGATCGAGCGCAATCTGGTGCATCACGCGGATATCGGCATCGAAGTGGCCAGCGAACATGCAGGGCGTACCAGCAGCGATGTGATCGTGCGCAACAACATCGTGCACTCGGGAAACTCCGCGGGTATTTCCATTGGTGGCTACGATTCCTCGGTGGGAGGCAGCCTGCGCGTCGACATCATCGGCAACACGTTGTTCCGCAACGACCAGGCCAACACCGGCTCAGGCGAGTTCCAGATCCAGTACCACGCCACCGAAAACCGCTTCATCAACAATATCGTGCACGCGGGCACCGCCGGTTATCTGGTCAATGCCTTCACCACTGACAGCAGCCTGCCGGTCGAGCTGGATGAAAACCTGTACTGGCTGGATGCGGGTGGGCAGGCGGCCTGGGTCTGGCAAGGCGTCGAGTATGCGAGCCTCGCCGCCTGGCGCTCGGCCTCGGGGCAGGATGCCAATGCACTGTTTGACGATCCTGAATTCCTCGCGCCGGCGGGTTTTGATTTGCGCGTGCAGCCCGGATCACCGGCAGTCAATACCGGTATCAATCTGGGTGCGGGCGTGGTCGGAACCTCGGACTTCGCCGGGAACCTTCGCGTGATGGGCGGAGCCATCGATATCGGCGCGCACGAGCGTTGAGGAAACGTCGGCTCGGGCATGTGGTCTTGAGCCGACCAGCAAACGGGCAGGTCGGTTGATGCGGCGTAGCCGCGGAACCGACGTCGCCATACAAACCGATGCGACGGAGCGGAAATTGCCCTCCGTGTCAAAGCGCAGACGTGCCGAAGCCCAACATGGCATTGCGAAAAGACCGTCGGCTTGAAAGCCGACCTACCAAAGCACGACCGTGCAGTTCAGGCTTCAGCCCGACACCGACGTCGGCATTCGTCATGGCACCCTCTGGCACAATAGGCATCCATCCGTGTGCTGGCCGTGAGATAGGCCTGTCGGACACTCCTTGCCGGTTGAACTCCATGAACTCCCTATTCCGCAAAACGCTTCCCGGGACCGCGCTTGACTACTTCGATGCGCGTGCCGCCGTCGATGCCATGCAAACAGGCGCCTGGCAAACCTTGCCCTACACCGCGCGCGTGCATGCCGAAAACATCCTGCGCATGGCCGAGCCTTCGCGCATCAATGACTTTCTCGGCCAGTTGATCGAGCGCAAGCGCGATCTCGATTTTCCGTGGTTTCCGGCGCGCGTGGTCTGTCACGACATCCTGGGGCAGACCGCGCTGGTGGACCTGGCGGGCTTGCGCGAAGCCATTGCTGCACAGGGCGGTGATCCGGCCAAGGTCAACCCGGTGGTGCCGGTGCAACTCATCGTCGATCACTCGCTGGCGGTCGAGGCGCCCGGATTTGATCGCAATGCCTTCAACAAGAATCGCGTCATCGAAGACCGTCGCAACGCCGACCGCTTTGATTTCATTGAATGGACCCGGCTCGCGTTCGAAAACGTGGACGTGATTCCCGCCGGCAACGGCATCATGCACCAGATCAATCTGGAGAAGATGTCACCGGTGATCCATGTGCAGGATGGCGTGGCGTTTCCGGATACCTGCGTGGGAACCGACTCGCACACACCGCATGTGGATGCGCTGGGCGTGATTGCGGTGGGCGTGGGTGGCCTCGAAGCCGAAAGCGTGATGCTCGGCAATCCATCCTGGATGCGCTTGCCCGACATCGTTGCGGTGGAGCTTTCCGGCAAGCCGGCACCGGGTATCACCGCCACCGACGTGGTGTTGGCCCTCACCGAATTCCTGCGCAAGGAAAAAGTGGTCGGTGCCTATCTGGAGTTTCGCGGCGAAGGCGCAGCGGCACTCACCATCGGTGATCGCGCCACCATATCCAACATGGCACCCGAATATGGCGCAACCGCTGCCATGTTCTTCATCGACGGCAACACGCTCGACTACCTGCGCCTGACCGGGCGCAGCGACGAGCAGGTGACGCTGGTGGAAACCTATGCCAAGACCTGTGGTTTGTGGGCAAATGACCTGGTCAGTGCCGAATACGAGCGCAGCCTGCATTTTGATTTGTCCAGCGTGGTGCGCAATCTGGCTGGCCCCAGCAATCCGCATCGGCGTCTGCCGGTGAGTTCACTGCAGGAGCGCGGCATTGCCGATGAAACGCAACTGGCGGCCGCGCGAGTCGATGAGGCCAAGGGTCTGATTCCCGATGGCGGCGTCATCATTGCGGCCATCACCTCCTGCACCAACACCTCCAATCCACGCAATGTGGTTGCGGCCGGCCTCCTGGCTCGCAACGCCAATGCGCGGGGACTTTCGCGCAAGCCCTGGGTCAAGACTTCACTGGCACCAGGCTCGCGCGTGGTGGAGTCCTACCTCAAGGAAGCAAACCTTTTGCCGGAGCTGGAGAAGCTCGGCTTCGGCATCGTCGGCTTTGCCTGCACCACCTGCAACGGCATGAGCGGCGCACTCGATCCAGCCATCCAGCAGGAAATCATCGAACGCGATCTGTATGTCACCGCGGTGCTGTCCGGAAACCGCAATTTCGATGGTCGCATCCATCCGTTTGCCAAACAGGCATTCCTTGGCTCGCCGCCACTGGTGGTGGCCTACGCCATTGCCGGCACGGTGCGTTTCGACATCGAGAAGGACGTGCTGGGCGTCGATGCCGAGGGCAGGGAAGTGCGCCTGAAGGACATCTGGCCCACGGATGCCGAGATCGATACCGTGGTCAAGGCCAGTGTGCATCCGGAACAATTCCGCAGGGTCTACGAGCCCATGTTTGCGCCACGTGCGCGGGGCGCAGCGAAGCCCTTGTATGCGTGGCGCGAGATGAGCACCTACATCCGCAATCCGCCGTACTGGGAAGGCGCCCTGGCTGGCGAGCGCACGCTCAAGGGCCTGCGCCCGTTGGCCGTGCTTGGCGACAACATCACCACCGATCATCTTTCACCCAGCAATGCCATTCTGGCCAGTAGTGCGGCTGGCGAATATCTGGCGAAGATGGGCTTGCCAGAGGAAGACTTCAATTCCTATGCCACCCATCGAGGCGATCACCTCACCGCGCAACGCGCGACCTTTGCCAATCCCAAATTGCTCAATGAAATGGTGTTGGACGCCGAAGGCAAGGTGAAGCAGGGGTCACTGGCGCGGGTGGAACCGGAGGGCAAGGTCATGCGCATGTGGGAAGCAATTGAAACCTACATGCAGCGCAAGCAGCCGTTGATCATCATTGCCGGCGCAGATTACGGGCAAGGTTCATCGCGTGACTGGGCAGCCAAGGGCGTACGCCTGGCCGGGGTCGAAGCCATCGTCGCCGAGGGCTTCGAGCGCATCCATCGCCAGAACCTGGTCGGCATGGGCGTTTTGCCCTTGCAATTCCAGCCCGGCACCACGCGCAAGACCTTGGGGATCGACGGCACGGAAACCTTCGATGTGATCGGTGCGCCTGCACCTGGTGCCACACTGACCCTGCGCATGCAGCGCAAGAACGGCGAGTGCGTGGAAGTTCCGGTGACTTGTCGCCTGGACAGTGACGACGATGTCACCACATACCTTGCCGGCGGCATCCTGCAGCGCTTCGCCCAGGAATTCCTGGCCAACGAAAAGGTGGCCTGAATACGACGTCCGAGGCGGGAATCCGCTTGATCCGGATGCGCCGTCTGGATTCCTTGAAGGGCTGACCCGTCTGCTTTCATCTGATGAACTACGCTGAAATCCCAAGCGGAACCACAAATCAGGCACAGGAAACCTTTCATGTCTCACGCTCCTCAATTGCGCATCCCGGCCACCTATATGCGCGGTGGTACATCCAAGGGTGTGTTCTTCAGGCTGGAGGATTTGCCGGAGGTGGCGCGCGTGCCTGGTGCAGCGCGTGATGCGTTGCTGATGCGGGTGATCGGATCGCCCGACCCCTACGGCAAACATACCGATGGCATGGGCGGCGCGACATCAAGCACATCCAAATGCGTGATCATCGCTCCGGCATCCGTGCCCGATCATGATGTGGATTACCTGTATGGCCAGGTCAGCATCGACTCGGCTTTCGTGGATTGGTCTGGCAATTGCGGCAACCTTTCGACCGCCGTGGGTCCGTTTGCAATTGCCAACGGTTTCGTTCCGGCAGATCGCATTCCGCGGGACGGCACGGTTTGCGTCCGCGTCTGGCAGGCCAACATCGGCAAGACCATCCTGGTGCATGTGCCGGTAAGCAACGGGCAGGTCCAGGAAACCGGGGACTTCGAGCTGGATGGAGTGACCTTTCCGGCAGCGGAAATCGTGCTGGAATTCATCGATCCGTCCGATGACGGAGAATCCGGCGGGCAGATGTTTCCCACCGGCAATCCTGTTGACGATCTTGATGTGCCGGGTGTCGGCACGTTCAAGGCCACCATGATCACTGCCGGCATTCCGACCGTGTTCGTCGACGCAGCGGATATCGGCTATGACGGCACCGAGTTGCAGTCGGCGATCAACGAGAACAAGGCGGCGCTGGCCAAGCTGGAGGCCATTCGCGTGGCCGGCGCTCTGCGCATGGGGCTGATCAAGGCGCCAGAGGAAGCGGTCAGCCGCCAGCACACCCCAAAACTTGCATTCGTGGCACCACCCAAGGCATACCAGTCATCCAGCGGCAAGGCCATTGCCGCGAGCGCAATCGACGTGAATGTGCGCGCCATGTCGATGGGCAAGCTGCACCACGCCATGATGGGCACCGCGTCGGTGGCCATCGCCACGGCTGCCGCGGTGCCGGGCACGCTGGTGAATCTTGCCGCTGGCGGAGGTTCGCGCGAGCGCATCTGCTTCGGACATCCATCCGGCACACTGTCGGTGGGCGCCTCGGTTGAGCAAGTCGACGGCAGGTGGACGGTGACCCGCGCAGTCATGAGCCGCAGCGCGCGGGTGTTGATGGAAGGCCGGGTGCGGGTACCGTCAGATGCGCACTCCGGATGAAATCCACGCGGCGCGGTCGGAGACCGGAAACGCGGAGCCCACCACCTGCAGGTGGGTTGGTGGTGCGCTTGATGCAATCAGGGAACGTGGTTGGCGAAAGCTGAACAGTTTTGTTGAAAATGCTTGGAAAATCGATGCAACGTATTGATTTTTCAGAATATTGATGCAGGGTCGATGTTCAGGTGACCATGCTCACAAATTGTTAAGATGGTGTTCTGGCGTAGCCGAATCGTCGTACCATAGGCGACAGGGCCATGCCCCTCTTATGCGTCACGTTGTGGCTGTCAAATCTGGATCCAATAAAACTGAGGAAACTGCGATGATGAAACACAAAGCCTTGAGTGCGTTGATTGCCGTGGCCCTGTTGGGCGGTGGCGTCTCTGTTGCACACGCCCAGGATGGCAATTGGTACGTGGCCCCGCGCGTCGGTGCGGTTTTCTCCGACAGCAACCGTGACACGGATACCTCGCTTTACACCGGTATCGGCATCGGCTGGTGGGTCAACCCGAACTTCTCGCTGGATTTCGAGTACGCGATCAACAACGCCGACTTCGAAAATGACTCGTTCCGTCCCAATCGCGAGTGGGAAAGCGTCAGCCTCGGCATGACCGGCCGCTGGTATTTCGGTGAGCAGGGCTCCACTTGGCGTCCGTATGTCCTCGGTGGCCTCGGTGCGCTCCGCCACGCTGCCTATTCCGGCACCGTGCAGGCTGATGGTTGGGATGTCATGGCCACCGTCGGTGGTGGCGTGCAGTACAACTTCAACGAGCGCATCGCATTGCGTGGTGAACTTGCCGCCCGCTATGACCGTGACAACAACAGCCTGCGTGGCCAGTTCCCGGGTGCCGGTGACCACACGCACTATGTCGACGGCATTGCCTCGGTTGGCCTGACCATCGGTTTTGGCGGTTCGGCTGCGGCTGAGCCTGAAGCCGCTGCTGCTCCGCCGCCGCCTGCTCCAGTTGAAGCTGCGCCGGAAGAGCCGGCCGCTACCCCGGTCGTCATCGATCTGCGTGGCGTCAACTTCAAGTTTGACCGCCCGCGTTCGGGTGAGTCGGACATCAACCCGACCCTGATGGAGCCGACCGCGGATTCCATCGCGATCCTCGATCAGGCTGTTGACGTGCTCAGCCGCAATCCAGGCGTCATGGTTGAACTGGATGGCCACACCGATTCGATCGGTTCTGATGCCTACAACCAGAGCCTGTCTGAGCGTCGCGCCCAGATCGTGTACGACTACCTGACCTCGCACGGTGTTGCCGCCAGCCAGATCACGGGCGTCAAGGGCTTCGGTGAAAGCGCACCCATCGACACCAATGACACCAAGGAAGGCCGTCAGCGCAATCGTCGCACCGAACTGGCAGTGCAGAAGCAGTAATCAGCCAATTCGCGAGACCGCTGCCCGAAAAAGCCCGGCAATTGCCGGGCTTTTTCTTGCCCCAGGAACTCTCTTGGTTTCCGGGGTGCCGAGCGCGCTTCAGTTTGCGAGGTTCGGCGGGATCTGTGGCTTCATGGTTGCCAGCATCGCTTCGACCACCTTCAGGTTGCCAGCGACCAGGTTGCCACTTGCGGGAATGCCGTCACGACCCATGAAATCGCAGAAGCGTCCGCCCGCCTCGCGAACCAGCAGGCATCCTGCCGCCATGTCCCAGGGATTGAGTCCGATCTCGTAGTAGCCATCGAACCTTCCACTGGCGACGTAGGCAAGGTCCAGTGCCGCCGAGCCCGTCCTGCGAATGTCCTCCGCATCAGCCAGCAGCGCACGTGTCATGTCCAGTTGGGGTGCGAGGTGCGCACGCTGTCGAAAGGGGAATCCGGTGGCCAGCATGGCGCCGGAAAGCTCGGTCCGCTTGCTCACCCGGATACGACGATCGTTGAGGTATGCCCCGTCGCCACGGCTGGCCGTGAACAATTCATCGCGCAATGGATCGAACACCACCGCGTGCATGGGCTCGCCATTCTCCAACATCCCGATGGATACGCAGAAATGCGGAAACCCGCGCAGATAGTTGTGGGTGCCATCCAGGGGGTCGATGACCCAAACGTGCTTGCCATTGCCCTGCATGCCGGATTCCTCGGCGAGGATGGCATGCCCGGGGAATGCACGTTTGAGCTCGCGTATGATCTCTGCTTCGGCAGCGCGATCCACTTCCGAGGCAAAATCCATGCGCTGCTTCTCGATGATCGCCAATCCTTCCAGGCGATTCATGTAGCGAAGGATGATCTGACCTGCGGCACGCGCGGCGCGCACCGCCACGTTTACGGCGGGTCTGGGCATGTTGGGTCCATCGGAAGTGGAATGAAAAAGAACGATGCGTCTGCGATCTGATCGCGCGCGGCGCGGAAGATTAGCAAATTCGCGGCCAAGCCGCCAAATATCGGCAAGCCCAAGGGGGGCAATCCGGACAATGTCTGAAGCATCAGAGCTTGGGGAAACTTCCAGTCGCCTGCGCTTTGTGCTGGCGCGCACGTCGCACCCGGGCAACATCGGAAGCTCGGCGCGAGCGGTTCGCACCATGGGCTTCCACCGTCTGTCACTGGTCGCGCCCGAACAATTTCCACACATGGATGCGCACATGATGGCTGCTGGAGCCGATGATGTGCTTTCCCGTGCGTCGATTTCCGCGAGCCTTGCGGATGCCATTGCCGATTGCAGACTGGTGATTGGCTCCACGGCGCGGCTGCGTGGCGTGGCCATGGAAGAATGGACACCGCGCGAAGCGGCAGTGCGGATAGTCGATTCCCTGGCTGCCGGCAATGAAGTTGCAGTGGTTTTTGGCAACGAGCAGTCGGGCCTGAGCAATGACGAGATCAAGCTTTGCCATGCGGCTGTGCATATTCCCAGCGATCCGGCGTTTTCTTCACTGAATCTGTCGCAGGCCGTGCAGGTGATTGCCTATGAGGTACGCATGACACAACTGGCCAATGCTCCGAGGCGAACCTCCAATCGCGACTTGCCCGCATCGGTGGAGGAACTGGAGGGGTTTTTCGAGCACTTGGCGGTTGCCCTGCGCGACATCGATTTCCACAAGGGGCGTTCGGAGCGAACGATCCTGCAGCGCCTGCGGAGACTGTTTCTGCGCGCTGCTCCCGACCAAAGGGAATTGCGTGTGCTGCGCGGGATCCTGGCCGATGCGCAAAGGATGGCGCGTCTGGCCGGACGAGTCCCGGATTCGCAGGCAAACCATACGGAGTAGGGCGCGTCAACCGCATACTGTCGATCGCCAATGCGTTAAAATCCCGACCCCGCCGTCTGGGGGACTGTTCGCGGCGCAGGCTTCGGCGATCCCTTCCCAATGAACCGGAGCACGCCACATGTTTTCGTTGCAGACCATTTTCGGCAAGGGCGACAAGTTCTACGGCCTGCTTGAGGCAAGTGCGGATGCCGCCTTGCTGAGTGCGCGCGCGCTCGGCACCATGCTCGCCGACAAGTCCGAGTCGCCGGCACTGGATGAGTTTCGGGTTGCGCGTCGGCGCGAAAAGGATTTGTTTGCCCAGATCAACCAGGAATTGGTCAACACCTTTGTCACCGCGCTCGAGCGCGAGGACATCGAAGCCTTGGCTGGCGCGCTGTACAAGATTCCGAAAACCGTCGAGAAGTTTGCCGAACGCTATGCACTGTTCGCGGACCGGCTCACGGATATCGACTACAGCTCGCAGGCGGCGATGCTGGCGCGAGCGTCCGAAGTGATCGTCAACATGGTTGGCGAGTTGCGCAAGGGCTTCAAGCTCGATGTCATGCACGCCTTGAATGAGCGAATGCAATCCATCGAATCCGAGGCGGATCGCCTGCTGCTGGAACTTTATCGTGACCTGTTCGCGGACCAGGCGGACGCGGGCAAGCTGATGGTCCGCAAGGATTTGTTCGAGTTGCTGGAAAAGGCCATTGACCGCTGCCGGGATGCCGGCAACGTGATCTATCAGATCGCGTTGAAGAACTCCTGAGCGCAGAAGCGAGGATCTCCCCGTGACCCTGGTTCTGCTGGTCATCGTCGTTGCGCTGGTGTTCGAGTACATCAACGGTTTCCACGACACCGCCAATTCCATTGCGACGGTTGTCGCCACCAAGGTGCTCAGTCCGACCCAGGCGGTGATGCTGGCAGCGGTTGCCAATCTGATCGGTGCGTTGTGGGGCACGGCAGTGGCCAAGACGATCGCCTCGGGATTGGTCGATGCCGGCGTGGTGGCGATAAGTCCAGAAGTACTGATTTGTGCCTTGCTCGGGGCGATCATCTGGGACCTCATCACCTGGTGGTGGGGCCTGCCTTCGAGTTCTTCGCACGCGCTGATTGGCGGTTTGTGTGGCGCGGCGCTTGCTGCCGCACACAACAACTGGAGTGCAATCATCTGGTGGCAGGGAGGGGAACACTTCTGGCAAGGCAAGGGCCTGTTGCCCAAGGTGGTGCTGCCGATGTTCAGTACGCCATTGCTGGGGTTCCTGATCGGATTCCTCATCATGGGGTGCCTGTTCGCCAGCATCAGTTTCCTTTCATCGCGCAAGGGTGTGCTTCAGAAAGCCGCCAGGCCGCGCGTGCTCAATGGCATGTTCCGCAAGATCCAGATCGTTTCCGCGAGTGCCATGGGGCTTTCGCACGGCATGAATGACGCGCAAAAGACCATGGGCATCATTGCGCTCGCGCTGGTTGGCGCGACCTCGGCCGGGGTGCTCGACAACTTGCCGGACTGGTTGTCATTCCTGCGCATCGAAGCCGATGCCGACAAGCAGTTTCCGATTGACCTGTGGATCAAGATTGTCTGTGCCGTCACCATGGCCGCCGGTACCGCAGCGGGTGGTTGGCGCATCATCCGCACGTTGGGTCACAAGATGGTCAAGCTGCACCCGGTCAACGGCGTTGCGGCGGAATCGGCATCCGCAGCCGTCATCATCACTGCTTCGCACTTCGGCATTCCCGTTTCCACGACGCACAACATTTCGTCGGCGATCATGGGCGTGGGCGCCGCGAAGCGTTTTTCGGCGATCAAATGGTCTGTTGTCGAGCGCATGGTGTGGGCCTGGTTGCTGACCATTCCCGTTACCGCCATCCTGGCGTGGATGCTCGTGCGCACGCTGCAGGCGCTCGGTTTTGGTTGATATTTCTAGAACGCGTCGCCGCCAACGGAAACCGCCTGTTCGAGGCGGTCGCCCAGGTTGCCGAGCTCGGCGACGATGCGATCAAGCTCCGCAACCTGCAGCGAGGCGTACGGCCGGTTTTCAATCAGGTGCAGGTAGGGAGAGCCGTCCAGATCGCTGATCGCCAGATACCCCGTGCGTTGTTCCCAGTTGAAACGCAAGCAACGCGCAGCGTCGATGCCGGTCGCGGGACCGATTGGAGTGGACACGCGCAGGAACTTGTCGCCGTCCTCGTCATCGATTTCGGCCAGGTAGATACCCTGGTGTCGCCCATCGGGCAGGGTCAGATCGAAACTGATCAGGTACGGGTCATTGGTGCGCAGTGCGTGCAGGTTGCCGACATGCGAGCGGATCTGTTCGAAGCTTTGCACGTCAATCTCCCGAATCGGTTCAAGCGTGTGCTAGCGTGCCCCAGCCATGTCGATCATGCAATCCAGAGCACAACAAAGGCAGCAGGCCATCATCCAGGTGCTGCGCAGGATTCCACCGGGCTGCGTCGCCAGTTACGGAGAGATCGCAGCCCGGGCAGGTTTGCCGCGTTGTGCGCGCCTGGTCGGGCGCGTTCTGCGCGAGGCCAGCGAAGCGGGGAAACTGCCTTGGCATCGCGTCCTGCGCGCGGATGGCCGGTTGGCATTTGCGGCGGGATCGCGCGAGTTTCAATTGCAGAAGCGACGCTTGGCCAAGGAGGGTGTCATGCTGACCGGCGTCCGCGTCGATCTCGCGCAACATGGTTGGCATCTTGATCTGGATGCCGAGCTCTGGGCGCCCCCAGGACATCATCGGGGCCATGAAAGCCGTTGAAAACGCACCGTTCCGCCTCGATCTGAGTCCCTTCCGCAAGCCACCGTCCTCCAGGATTTCGCATGCCGATTGATCTGCCGCCCGTTACACGCGCATTGCTGATATCCAATGTGGGAATCTTCCTGCTGCAGCAGCTCTTTCCGGATGCGCTGCTCATCCATTTCGCGCTCTGGCCGCTGGGTTCCGAATTGCTGCCGGACGGAACGACTCTGGGCTTCCAGATCTGGCAGTTGGTGTCCTACGGGTTTCTCCACGGCGGATTGACCCACCTGTTGTTCAACATGCTGGCCTTGTGGATGTTCGGCGGGGCAATCGAACGCCTGTTTGGTTCGCGCCCGTTTGCGACCTACTACATCTCCTGCGTGATCGGTGCGGCCATTGCGCAATTGATCGTTATCGAGTTTTTCAGCGGTGGCTTCTATCCAACCCTGGGCGCCTCGGGCGGTGTGTTCGGCCTGTTGCTGGCCTTCGGCATGATGTTTCCCCATCAGCGCATCATGTTGCTGTTTCCGCCAATACCGATGCCGGCATGGGTGTTTGTCACGGGCTATGGCGTCATTGAGTTGTACCTTGGGGTGACCGGGAGCCAGGCTGGCGTGGCACATTTCGCCCACCTTGGAGGAATGGTTGCCGGATTTGCGCTCATCCAGTACTGGCGCGGCAGACTGCCGATCAAGCCACGTCGAATCCTGATGCGCTGAGCTTGCGGAGAATCCCGTTTGACCGAGCCAAGCGCGGGTCGTTCATTGGAGGGCTGGCTTGCCTGGCAAGCCACGGTCCATCCGCGCGGCATCGACATGGGTCTGGAGCGGGTTCGCAAGGTCTTGCAG
>SHNG01000111.1 GCA_004295005.1 Gammaproteobacteria bacterium | reverse complement strand
CGCGCTTGGCCAGCTCCGCAAGCGGCATGGCGCCGAGGTTGGCGCTGGATGACTTGAGCGAGTGCGCGATTTCCGCGATGCCGGCATGGTCGACGCGCGAGGCGGCCTCGCGCAATCGGGCGAGAAGTTTCGGGGTGTCCTCGAAATACACCTGGACAAGATCGCCGAAGCCATCGCCCATCACCTCGAGCAGTTCCTGCACCACCGACTGATCCACCGCATCGCGCAAGCCCTGGCTCACCGCTTGCGCCATCAGCGTACCTTCCTGCGCGGGTGCGGCCGCTTTCGGAGTCGATGGTTCTGCTGCGTCCGAAGTCGCAGCGGGTGCGGCCGGCGTGGCAACGCCTTCCTTCAACCATTTGGCGAGAGCGGATTCCAGCAGGCGACGATCCAGCGGTTTGGTGAGGTAGTCGTCCATGCCTGCGGACAGGCATTTTTCGCGATCGCCCATCATGGCGTTGGCGGTCATCGCCACGATGGGCAGGCGCGGCAACTTCTCCGCCGCTTCCGCTGCGCGCCGCGTGCGCGTCGCGGTATAGCCATCCATCACCGGCATCTGGCAATCCATCAAGACCAGGTCGTAGCGTTTCTCACCGAGCAGGCGCAGCGCAATGGAACCATCGAGCGCATGGTCCGCAGTGATGCCGTGCAAGGACAGCAGGCGTGAAGCCACGCGTGCATTCACCGGATTGTCCTCGACCAGCAACACCCGCCCGAGGAAGCTGCGCGTGCTGCCGTCGGCGCGTCGGTTCTCGTCGCGCTCGTCCACGCTTGCCGCCAGCATTGGCTTGTCGCGTTGCAGCTCCCGACTGCCGACACCCAACACGCGGTTCAGGGTCTCGCGCAACTCGCGCTCATCGAAATTCTCGCTGAGTGCGGAAAGGCGTTCATCCGAGCGCAGGTCCTGCACGGCATCATCACGACCGGCGATCAGGATGCGCAAATTGTCGAGCGCCGGATCGCGGCGAATGTTGCGCAACAAGGCCGAGGTTGCGGCGGCGGCGGTGGCTACGTCGATCAACAGCACCTCGTAACTGCCGCGCTCGCCCGCCTTGGAACCTGCGCGCAGCTTGCTCAAGGCATCGACGGCAAGATTGCTGTGCAGGCAGCTCAATCCCAACTGGGTGAGCATCCCGCCCGCGCGCTGCAGGAAGGCATCGTTGCCACTGAGCATCAGGGCGCGGATGCCGACCAGGTCGGTACGCGCCTGGATATCGCCGATGGCCTTCTGCAGCGGCACGTTGAACCAGAACGTCGAGCCTTTGCCAAGCTCCGAGCGCACGCCGATCTTGCCCTGCATGAGCTCGACCAGGCGCTTGCAGATGACCAGGCCAAGGCCGGTACCGCCGTACACGCGCGTGGTGGATGCATCGGCCTGGGAAAACGGCTGGAACAGCTTGGCGGCCGCCTCGTCACTGAGGCCAATGCCGGTGTCGCGTACAGCGAAAGTGATTTCGTGATGGCTGCGCGATTCGCCGCGCTTGCCGATCTGGATGGTCACGCTGCCGCGCTCGGTGAACTTGATTGCATTGCTGACCAGGTTGGTCAGGACCTGGCGCAGGCGAACCGGATCTCCGCGCACGGCCAGGCGCACCGCCGGATCGATGACCACGCCAAGTCGAAGCCCCTTTCCGCTGGCACTGCTCTCCATGAGCATGGCCACCGAATCGACCACTTCCTTGAGGTTGACGCCAACGCTCTCGATCTCGAGCTTGCTGGCCTCCAGCTTCGAGTAGTCGAGGATGTCGTCAACGATGCGCAGCAGTTCGATGGCCGACTGGTGTGCGGTGGAAAGATAGTCGCGCTGGTCCGGTCGCAAGGGCGTTGAGCGCAGCAAGTCCAGCAAGGGCACGATGCCGTTCAAGGGCGTGCGGATTTCGTGGCTCATGGTGGCGAGGAATTCGCCCTTGGCCATGGTCGCCGCTTCCGCTTCCTGCTTGGCCGCGATCAGCTCGCGCTGCATGGCGCGCAGCGAGGCAAGCTCGTTCAGCATCGGATCCGGCTCGCGGGTCAGGCGCGTGGTTTCCGTGTTGGTTGGCACGGCCGGAACCACCAACGCACGTGAGCGCAACCAGCCAAGCAGGGCAACGACCGGCACCAGCGCCACCAGCAGCGCGAGCACGATCATCAGTGATCGACTGCCGACGCCCGCATCCAGCAGAACGAACACGGACACGACCAGGGCAGCGAGACCGAGCAATCCCAGAACCAGCCACGGCCATGCCGCCGGCCTGGGGCTATCCATGCTGCGTGTTGGAGTTGATCGCGTAGTGCGCATGCCAGACCGCGCTCAGGCGCTCCCCATCTGGAAATCAAAGGTGGTGTCGCGCGCGGCCTCGCGCACGAAGTTGCCCTGGATCAGGTCGATTCCACTGGACCACAACGCGGCTGCAACCCGCGCTTCCTCGACGCGCGGAGCAATCACCAGGCGTTCATTGGCATGGGCCAGCTCGACCAGGCGCCGCAGCTCCATGCGGATGGCATCATCGTTGGTACGCGTGTAGCGCGAAGACAGCTTGACGTAATCCACCGGCAGATGGCGCAGCAACTCGGTGCCTTGTTCGCCGGCTTCGAACCCGGACAGGGTCAGGCTGACGCCGAGTTGCTTCATACCCAGACAATAGGCAACGAATGGCGACAGTGCCGCGCTGGCATCGTTCATGCGCAGTTCGATGGAAATCTGGCTGGCGGGAATGCGCTGGCTGTCGAGGGCGCTGCGCATCCACTCGATGGCATCGTGCGCACACACGCTGCTGCTCGACTGGCTGACAAACAATCGCAGGTTGCGACCTTCGCGCAGGTGCTCGGCGATGGTGTTGAGGCAGCTCTGGATCATCCAGCGATCGACCTCGGCAATGAGGCCGACCTCCTCGGCTACCGGGATCACCTCGCTCGCCGCGTAGATGCGTTCGTCCTCGGCGGGCAAGCGCAGCAAGGCCTGGAACTGTTCTTCCGCGTCACCCTGCAGGGAAATGATCGGCTGGAACAGCACGCGGAACGAAGACTGGTTGAGCGCATGGCGAATGACATCGGCAATGTGCGCGTTGCCACCCGAGCCTTCATCGCGGGTGCTCACCACGACGCCACGACTGCCGGGCGCACGCGCAGCGAGCAGCGCTTCCTCGGCAGAATCGATCATGGCCTTGGCATCACCGGCGGCAATGTTGAACGGGCAAATGCCGGCCAGCATATCGACATGCACCGGCGCGGCTGGCTCGCCGAACGACTCGGCGGCAATGCTCTCGCGCAGTTCGTTGACCAGGATTTCGAGCGCCGGCGCTGCACGATCCGGGTTGAGCAGCAGGAAGCCATGCTCGCCACAACGGGCCAGCATGTCATTGCCGCCAATGCGGGAAGCGAGGTGTCGGGTCAGGAACTCGAGCAGACGCTGCATGGCCGAGCCGGAAAGTTGGCGGGAAAGCTCGCGCGCATCGGCCAATTCCAGGTGGATCAGGCCACCGGCGCGGGTTGCCGCGTCTTCCATGGCCAGCATATCGGCGAGGCGACGACTGAGCTGGGCCGAATCGTGCAGTCCCTTGACTGCCTCGCGTGCCGATTTTGGGCGACGCCGATTGTCGACCATGCGTGCGCGCTTGACCCGGCTCTTCACCGCCGCAATCAAATGCCGTGGCGCAATGGGTTTGGTCAGGAAATCATCACCCCCAATGCTCAGCGCGGCAAAATGTTTTTCCGTGTCGCCCTCACCGGAAAGGAAAACAATCGGCGTTGAAATGTAGGCTTCGCGTTCGCGGATCAGGGCGGTCAGTTCCATGCCATCGCACACCGGCATGTTGAGGTCCATCAGGATCAGGTCGGGATGGAACTCATCGAGTTTGTCGAGAACCAGGGACGCCTCGCCAACCGCCATCGCCTGCATGCCGTTCTTGCGCAGGATCGACTCGGCAAACAAGGCTTGTGAGCGGTCATCCTCGACGATCATGATGCGATACGGATCGGCATCTTCAGCAACTTTCAATTCGCGCACCCGGGCCAGCACGTCGTCGGCTCGCTCCGGCTCGACCATGAAGACATCGCAGCCCGAGCGCATGGCGCGCAAACGTGCCGCCAGATCAATCGGCTGCGCGGACAGCGCGATGAAGATGACGCGCTGCTTGCTGCGTGCACGGGCCGACTGCACCAGTGCGCCGATTTCCTCGATGACGCCGCTGTGCGCGCTGCCCAGCACGATCAGTGCCGGGGCAAGTCGGCTCAGGGTCACCTTGAGGCCATCCACACCGCGCACGCGATCAAGCACATAACCTTCCGCGCGCAATTGCAGGTCAATGTCGCTGGATAGGGCGGTGTGATCGCCAAGGTGACAGGCAAGGTTGCGTACATCCGCCACCTCGACGCTCGGGGTTTCGGCTGCGGCATCTTCGGCAACCGTATGCAGCGCCCGGCTTGCGGTCTCAAGGGGTGGTTCGGCTGCAGTGGGCGATGGTGGTGCCACAGTTTGCACGGATGGCGCAGCAGGTGCTTTCGGCTGGATCGGTACCACGATCTTGACGCGTGCCTCTGCAACGGGCTGGCCAGGTACGGCAAACTTCTTCCAGTATTCCGTGGGCGGTCGGGTCAACAACGGATAACCGTTGTCGGCATCGGCCAGCTCGGCTTGCAGGGTGTTCCAATTGCCGGGGTCGGTGTGGCCAGCGGCTTCCGTTTCACCTTCATCAACCAGTGCCTGCAACAGGTCGTGCATGTCCCTGCGCGCATCGTCGTCGGGGATCACCGGCGGGTCGAGCAGATCCCACAGGCATTCGGCAAAGTTCTCCAGGCGAGTCGCAACCTGCGTGTTCTGCAGAACGCGGCAGGTACTGGCCAGCGCTTCGGCATCCTCGGCCAGTACCAGTGCGGCATTGATGTCCCAGTCGTTCTGGCACAACTGCTCGCCGCGACGACGCAAGGCGCCCGTCCGCTTGGGAATCTGCTGGACCAGGGATTCGCGACGCTGGTCGGGATCGCGGTGGCGGGAGCTGAGCGCGTTCACGGCAGCAACGTTCCTGACATTCGGCACACGCCCGCATTCGTGCAGTGCGATGCACAGACAATGGGTTCAACCCGGAATGCGGCTTGTGCGTACGAATCGGCTGGCATGGTCCCCCCGGATCCCGTTCCGACTATACCAGCGCCGTCTCAGAACGGCTTGACCACGACCAGGATGACGATGCCGATGAGCAGCAAACTTGGCATCTCGTTGAACCAGCGCAGCCAGCGACTTGAGCGGTTCAATCGATCCTGGCGTGCCTGCGACACCAGATGCGCCAACATGGCGTGGTAGCCGATCAAGGCGACCACCAGCGTCATCTTGGCGTGGAACCAGTGCCCCTGCACAAGATGATCGGGTGCCTGCTTCAGCCACCATGCCGTCAGGGCCAGCCCGAAGCCGACGGCCAGGGCCATGCCGATATGGGTCATCACCAGCAAGCGACGCTGCATCACCTTCAGGCGCCCACGCACCTCGGGCTCAGCGGCCTCCACGAAATAGACGAGCAGGCGCGGCAGGTAAAACAGCCCGGCAAACCAGGTCACCATGAAAACGATGTGAAACGCCTTGAGCCAGAGCACGTGTGGGGTTCCTGCGGTTGGAGGGGCGCAAGTATAGGCCGGCTGCATCAGCGGGCCGCGCAGGGCGGCTGCCTTGGGCGGCGGCAGGCTTGACGATATTGCGTGGGGATGGCTATAAGCGGAGTCCCATTTCCCGCTGGGCTGGCCGCAACAGGCAATCCGATGAGTCCGCCGCGTTTCGTCATCCGCCAGATTGATCCCGGGCGTACGCGTCGTGGGTGGGTGTTTGCGATCCTGATCTGGATCGGCACCTTGTTGATGACGGTGGTGCTCAGCAGCCTATGGCTGGCGCCTCGCTTGGCCAATACGGGGGTCTCATTGCCGGTGTCGTCGATGGATTTCGATGAATTGCGCAATCGCATCGCCGTGCTCGAGCGTTCCGAACAGGTGGCCAAGGCTGCGCTGGGCGAGTTGCAGGGCACCTTGCGCGACAAGGATGAGGAAATTGCCGGTTTGCGCGCCGATCTGGCGTTTTATGGACGGCTGGTCGGTGGTGCCAAGCGTGAGGCATTGGCCGTACACGACCTGAGCTTTGCACCGGTTGCAGGGTCCAATGCGTGGAACTTCACCGCCACCCTGACCCAGAACTTCAAGCGCGGTCAGGAAACCACCGGGCGCCTGACGCTTTCGGTAACCGGCATTCGCGATGGCAAGCTGGAAACCCTGGACTGGAAAGACCTGGCCCAGCAGTCCGACGGTTCCGGAATCGGCTACGCGTTCAAGTATTTTCAGAAGATCAACGGCATCATCATGCTCCCGGCCGGATTCGAGCCGAACCGCGTTCACGCCGTGGCCGATGGCGAAGGTGGCCACAGTGAGCAGGATTTTCCCTGGGGCGGGGCAGCCAGGACCGAGGAGACAGAAGACAATGTTCGGCAGTGACAAGAAAGGCCGCAACGGCATGGCGGCGATCACCACCCTGATAGCGGATGGCACCACGATCCGTGGCGACATCGAGTTCGAGGGTGGCCTGCACCTGGACGGCGCAATCGAAGGGGCGATTGCCGCGCGCGGTGACAAGGCGGTGTTCACCTTGAGCGACAAGGGGCGCGTCAGTGGCGAGATTCGCGCTCCGAATGCGGTGATCAATGGCGAGGTCAAGGGCGATATTGTCGTTTCCGAACGCCTGGAACTGGCTCCACAGGCGCGCATCGACGGCAATGTCTACTACAAGGTATTGGAGATGGCCGCGGGCGCAAAATTGAGCGGCAAAATGGTCTACCAGGCCGAGCCACCCCGCCAGTTGAGTGGGCCTGGCACAAAGGCCGACGAGGCTGCGTCTGCCGAGGCAGAGCCGGAAGCGACCAGTGCTTGAATTGGCTTTCTGTGCCACGATCTTGATTCGTCGCCCCTGAGCCCGGACTCCACCCAGCACCATGTCGGACAATGCCACGCCCACCTACCTCGACAGCCCAGAAGCTCCGCTGCAATTCACGGCGGCCGCAGCAGGCAAGGTGACCGAGCTGATAGCCGAGGAGGGCAATCCGCAGCTCAAGCTGCGTGTCTACATCAGCGGCGGCGGGTGCTCCGGCTTCCAGTATGGCTTCACCTTTGACGAGGAGCGCGCAGAGGACGATCTTCAGATCGAGCGTGATGGCGTGTTCCTGCTGGTGGATCCCTTGAGCCTCCAGTACCTCGCCGGTGCCGAAATCGACTACTCCGAATCCCTCAGCGGAGCCCAGTTCGTGATTCGCAATCCAAACGCCAAGACCACCTGCGGCTGCGGGTCGTCGTTCACTGTCTAGCGGGAATCGGGAATCGGGCATTGGGATGACCAGCCGTTCGGCTGTTGAGAGCCGTGAGGTGGGGTGTGAGATGCGATGTTTTTCCGCCTCTCCCGCCAGCGGGAGAGGCCGACGCGAAGCGGCGGGTGAGGGTGGAACTTGGGCTTGCTCGAAACCTTTCGCTTGCGTGTTGCGCCACCCTCACCCCAGCCCTCTCCCGCCAGCGGGAGAGGGGGAGTTCACTGTCTAGCGGGAATCGGGAATCGGGAATCGGGAATTGGGATGACCAGCCGTTCGGCTGTTGGGAGCCGGGATTCGGGCTGCGGGCTGCGGGATGCGATGTTTTCCCGCCTCGCCCGCCAGCGGGAGAGGCCGACGCGCAGCGGCGGGTGAGGGTGGAACTTGGGCTTGCTCGAAACCTTTCGCTTGCGTGTTGCACCACCCTCACCCCAACCCTCTCCCGCCAGCGGAACAGGGGGCTCTTCAAACTCGGGATTCGGGAACAGGAACGGTCAACGATTGCTCGTCTTCGCCTTGATGATTCTCCAATTCCCCTTTCGGACATACGATGCGCACCATGAGTGCCTCTGAACGAAGTCGTCAAAATGTGTTCGCCGGCATCGAACTGGATCGCTGCAGCGAGCGTCGAGCCGACTCCCAATGGGTAGAACAGGTATGGCAATCGCGCGGGGCGCGATTTGTCGTTGTCGATGCGCAAGGCAAGACCCTGACCAATGCCGCGCACAGCGCGCTGCATCTGCTGGATGGCAGTGAACGCCAGCGCTGGTTTGCCGATGCGCAGCCGGTGCTGCTTGGGGTCGATACGCAAAACCTTGCGTACTTTGCCCTCGCTGCGGATTCCGCGCAGGGTGAAGCGCTTGCTGCCGCGTGCGGCTGCGCACAACTGGACTTGCGCCGCGCCGGTCTGGAACTGCCGGCGTTCGAGGCCGGCTTGTTTGCCTATGCGCGCGGTCTGCTGCACTGGCAGTCGCGCACGCGCTGGTGCGGCGCTTGCGGCCACGCTCTGGTGCTGGAGTGGGCCGGCCATCGCGCCCGTTGCAGCAATCCGGCCTGCGCACTGGAACACTATCCGCGCACCGATCCGGCCATCATCGTGATCGTGAACTGGCGCGATGCCTGCCTGCTCGGTCGCCAAGCCTCCTGGCCTGCGGGTCGATTCTCGACCCTGGCCGGGTTCGTCGAGCCGGGCGAAACCCTGGAAGATGCGGTGCGCCGCGAAGTGTTCGAAGAAGCCGGCGTGCGCGTGGTGGATTGTGACTATCACTCCTCGCAGCCCTGGCCGTTTCCTTCCTCGCTGATGCTGGCCTTCACGGCTCGGGCAGAGGATCCGGCCATCAAGGTGGGTGAAGAGATCGACGAGGCACGATGGTTCGAGGTGGATGAGTTCGTGAGCGCGGTGGGGACTGGTGAGCTGAAATTGCCGCCACCGCTTTCCGTGTCCTGGCGCCTGATTGCGCACTGGCTGCGCATGGCCGGTGGCCTGGAGCTGGCCGATCTGAAGCGACCCTCCGCCAAGGGATGACTGGACTGCGCAGGGACACGGGCTACAATCCGCCGGTCTGCCGTTTTCGTCGGATCCCATGGCCACGACACTGATCGCGATACTGATTGTGCTGCTGGGTACGCATGCGATTCCCGACCTTGCGCGTGCGCGACGTTTTGCCTGGTTGAAGGATGCGTTTGGCGGTGGCGATGGCAAGCCGGGCGACGAGCTTTCCCGCACCCTGCTGGTTTGCGCACTCATCCTCATTCTGACCGCGCTGCTGCAGTCGGCCCTGCATCGTCACTGGTTCGGTTTGCTGGAACTGGCATTCATGGTGGTCGCCCTGTTCCTGAGTTGGGGTCCGCGTGATCTCGACAGCGATCTGGATGCCATCTTCAAGGCGCCCGACAGCGAGCAGCGCCGCGCCGCTGCGCAAGCCCTGCATGATGGAATCAGCGCGCAGGCGGTGCCGTTCACCGCGGCCGGCCTGGTGGAGTCCAGCTTTGCTGCGGCACTGTCACGCCAGTTTGGCGTGCTGTTCTGGTTTGCCGTTCTGGGTCCGGTGGGTGCTGTTGGCTACCGGCTCGTGCAACTGCTGGCCCGCTCGGGCGCATTTGCCGCATGTGTCGGCGCAAGCCAGCCCCGCTTCGAGCGTGCCGCGCTGGTACTCGACTGGGCACCAACACACCTGCTCGCTTTCTCGATGGCCCTGGTTTCGGACTTCGATGCAACGCTGCGCGCCTGGCGTGATTACCACGCCGAGCGGGGACTGGGGTATTTCACCCTGGACCTCGGCTTTCTTGCCGTGATTGCCCGTGCCGGCGTCGATGCGGATGTCATTGCAGAGGATGGCGATAATGGCCGCGTCGGCGATCCCCTCGCCGAACTGGCGGATGCGCGCCTCCTGTTGCGTCGCGTGCTGTTCGGCTGGATTGCCTTGATCGCCATCGTCGTACTCGGCGGCTGGGTGGGGTAGCCTGATCCGGCAATCGGAAAGCGGGGGATTCGGGACGCATCATGCTTTCCCTTCTCCCGCTTGCGGGAGAAGGTGCCCGTAGGGCGGATGAGGGGCTCTTGATCCCGCCTCAGCAGTCGGCCGGCTCAAGGCCAAAGGCCGGAGCCGACGCAGGGTTGGAATGCCGGTTCCGCAATGGTGCCGCTTGAACCGACCTGCCGCTGCTCGGCGTTCCCGATTCCCTATTCCCCATTCCCGGCCCTCAGGCCCACGCTCCGCGCAAATCACGCACCTTTTTCTCAAGCAGCGCGGCGCTGGCTTCGGCTGGCGCAACCGGCGTGCCTACCGCGAGCACGATGCGCGACCAGAAGCGGCGCGGCAGGCGCATGCGACCGGGGGCACTGTCGCGTCGGCTGAAGATGCTGCCCCACAGGCCGCGAATGGCCATCGGCACCACCGGCACCGGCCGGCGCGCGAGGATGCGTTCGACACCCTGGCGGAATGGCGCAATCTCGCCGTCGGAGGTCAAGCCACCTTCCGGGAAGATGCACACGATCTCTCCTTCCGCGAGGGCCTGGTCGACGGCATCGAATGCCGATTCCAGCAGTGCCGGATCTTCCTTTGCCGATGCGATCGGGATGGCCTTGGCGGTCTTGAAGATGAAACTCAACACCGGAATACGGAAAATCTTGTAGTACATGACGAAGCGCGCGGGCCGGCGCACGCTGCCGCCGACAATCAAGGCGTCCATGAAACTGACGTGGTTGCACACCAGCAGGACGGGACCGCGTTCGGGGATGTTGTCCAGGCCATCGGTACGGATCCGGTACAAGGTGTTGATGAGGATCCACGAGAGGAACCGCATCAGGAACTCGGGCACCAGGGTGTAGATGTAGATGGCCACCAGGACATTGAGCACGGCAGTGGCGAGGAAGATTTGTGGAATCGTGAATCCCAGCTTGGCAAGGCCGATGCCGAACGCGGCAGCGGCCACCATGAACAGGGCGTTGATGATGTTGTTGCCGGCAATCACGCGCGAGAGCTCGTTGCGCGGAGCACGGCTTTGCACCAGGGCGAACAGCGGAACGATGTAGAAACCGGCAAACACGCCGATCAGGGTCAGGTCCAACGCGATGCGCCAATTGCCTGGCGCGGTGAGGAAGGCAAGCGCATCCAGTCCCTGCACCACGGAAAGCTCCGGTCGCGCAAAGTAGAGATCAATTCCAAACACGCTCAGGCCAATGGACCCGAAAGGCACCAGGCCAATCTCGATCTTGTGCCCGGACATGCGCTCGCACAGCAGCGAGCCTGCGCCAACACCAATCGAGAACAGGGCCAGCACAAGGATGGCGACCGACTCGCCGCCACCGAGAAACAATTTGGTGTAGTTCGGCAACTGCGCGGTGAACACGCCGCCAAAAAACCAGAACCAGGAAATGCCGAGCACGGCATTGAACACGACGCGGTTCTTCTTCACGAAACCGAACACGCGCGCGGTTTCGCTGAAAATATTCCAGTTGAACTTGAGTTCCGGTGCAGTAGCCGGTGCTGGCGGAATTGCGCGACTGACCAGATAGCCCAACACGGCAATGCCGATGACAAGAATCGATGCCGCCGTAGGCCCGCCGTGGTCAAGTGCCATCAGGGCGCCACCGGCAATCATGCCGAACAGGATCGCCAGCGACGTGCCCATTTCGATCAGGCCATTGCCGCCGACCAGCTCCTCGCGCGTGAGCGCCTGCGGCAGGATCGCGTACTTGATCGGACCGAATACCGTGGAATGCAGGCCCATGAAGAACAGCACGCAGAACAATAGCCAGACGTTGTGCGCATGGAAGGCGTACGCGGCCAGCGCCATTGCACCGATCTCGAACAGTTTCACGTAGCGGATCAGGCGGGTCTTCTCGTACTTCTCCGCCAGTTGTCCGGCACTTGCCGAAAACAGGAAAAACGGAAGGATGAACAAGGCCGGTGCAATATTGGAATAGAAGCCCACATCCTGGTCACTCAAGCCCAGGTGAAAGGCAACCAGCACGATCATCGCCTGGCGAAAAGCGTTGTCGTTGAAAGCACCCAGCGCCTGGGTGGCGAAAAACGGCGCGAAGCGACGGGCGCGCAGCAGGCTGAACTGGCTTTGCTCGGACATCGAATCCATTTCCGTGGGATGGCCGGCGCAGTTTAGGGCAACACGAATCAGGTAGCGTACCCCTCGATCGCGACGGAAAGGTGCTGACCGCAATGCAAAGCGAGCAACATTGCCAGACGCAACGAGTTCGGCCACGATGCGCGGCGGGAGGGTTGGCGCATGCATGATCTGGCCACGTTGCGACAGGTCAACTTGAGTGCCGTCAGGCGCTGGCGCTATGAAGTGCCGCGCGAGCGATCCGCCATCGGATTGTTCGCGGATGCCTTGCAAAAGGATCTGAGCGAAGCCGGAGTTGACGAGGCGGTACGCCAATCACTGGCCACCGTGCTCGATGAATTGCTGGCCAATGTCATCATGCATGCGCAAGAAGCAAGCGGCGCCATGCATCTTCGCGTGCGCGTAACCCGCGAGGAGCTGGTTGCCCAACTGCGCTATTCCGCCAACGCGTTCGATCCCACCGGCATCGCGGCTGCACATTTGCCGACGAGCATCGCTTCCGCGAATTTGGGTGGCGTCGGCATTGCCATGGTGCGCGCCATGACCGAGGAATTCTCCTACCAGTACCGACGCGGCGAAAACCATTTGCGCGTGCGCTTGGCGCTCTAGATTGGGGATTCGGAGGCAGGGATATCGGCGTGAACGTTCGCACGGCGGGTGGCTCGCGGGTGAGCCGCAGGATGCAGTGAATCAATCGGTATTCGGGATGACCAGCCGTACGGCTGTTGAAAGCCGGGATTCTGCAAGTCGGAAGCCAGGACACGATTGGCTTTGCTCCCCTCTCCCCTTGCGGGAGAGGGGTTGGGGTGAGGGGGGTAGACATGAAGCAGCACGAATTCGCCAGGCAGCTGCGTCGCCGCATGACCGATTCTGAAACCCTGCTTTGGTACTTTCTGCGTGACCATCGAATGAATGGGCAGAAGTTTCGCCGACAACAACCCATCGGTGAGTACATTGTCGATTTCGTGCATTTTGGCGCGCGCCTGATCGTCGAGGCAGATGGCAGCCAGCACCTTCGATCCGAATCCGATCAGCAGCGGGACGCTTGGCTGAAAGCGCAAGGCTTCCGGGTGCTTCGCTTCTGGAACGACGACATCCTGCTGCGAACCCAAGCGGTACGGGAGGCCATTTGGGTCGCGATTTGTGCCGCCCCCTCACCCCCAACCCCTCTCCCGCAAGGGGAGAGGGGAGCAGGTGTGCAGACCGGCATGATAGGTAACAAATCTGACCGGGAGGATGGGTGACACAAGTTTCGGTATGTGCAGGTGCATTCGGCCCCAACTTCGGAGGGGAGCATAGCCGCCGTTCCCGCGAGGAAACGCCCGGCAAAGAAGCAAGCCTTGCTGCGCTAGGGAAACTCTGATCAACCACAATTTTCGTCACCCCGGCATACGCCGGGGTCCATTTTGACCTTGATTCCATTGGAACAAGATCAAGATGGGTTCCGGCTTTCGCCGGAATGACGAACAAAATCAGATTTTCCCTACCGAACGGGCTCGTTCATCTGCCTTCCCCGCGCAGACAGGTGAGCAAAGACCAACACTCCGCCGCGCGCGCAATCACATCGTTCGCGCGCTATTCCCTGTTCAACGCCCGATGGCCGATATCGCGTCGATGGAAGCCGCCGGAGAAATGGATCTTGTCCACTGCGGCATAGGCCTGCTTGCGCGCAGCGGAGAAATCCGCACCAAGCGCGCAAACCGTCAGTACCCGGCCACCGGCACTGACCACCTTGCCTGCATCGAGCCGCGTACCGGCATGAAAAACCTTCACGTCCGTTCCGAATGGGCCATCCAGCCCCTCGATGACATCGCCAACACGCACCTTGCCGGGGTAGCCCTTGGCTGCCATCACCACGGCCATCGCGGGACGTGTGTCCCAGCTGGCATGTGCATCGCGGATGCGTCCCGCCAGTGCCGCTTCGATCAGTTCCAACAGATCCGATTTCAGGCGCAGCATGATCGGCTGGGTTTCCGGATCGCCAAAACGCACATTGAATTCGATGACCTTGGGTGTGCCGTCGCGCGCGATCATGAGTCCGGCATAGAGGAAGCCGATGAATGGCGCGCCTTCGCTGGCCATGCCGGCAAGGGTGGGGCGAATCACTTCGTCCATGATGCGACGCTCGATGGCGGGCGTGACCACCGGCGCGGGTGAATAGGCGCCCATGCCTCCGGTGTTGGGTCCGGTGTCGGCTTCGCCAACCCGTTTGTGATCCTGACTGGTGGCCATGGGCAAAGCGTGCTGGCCGTCGGAGATCACGATGAAGCTGGCTTCCTCGCCTTCGAGGAACTCCTCGATGACCACGCGTGCGGAGGCATCGCCAAAGGCGTGCGCACCCAGCATGTCATGGAGGGCTTGTTCGGCATCGCCCAGGGTCAGGGCCACCACCACGCCCTTGCCCGCCGCGAGTCCATCGGCCTTGATCACGATGGGCGCGCCATGCTTGCGCACGTAGGCCAGCGCCGGATTGATCTCGGAGAAAACCGCATGACGCGCGGTAGGAATATTGTGACGAACCAGGAATGCCTTGGCGTACGCCTTGGAGCCTTCTAGTTGCGCGGCAATCTTGCGTGGCCCGAAGCAGGCGAGTCCTTCAGCGCGAAAGCGGTCGACGATGCCAAGCACCAACGGAGTCTCCGGGCCGACCACGGTGAGCCCGACCGATTCCCTGCGCGCCAATGCCAGCAAGCCCTCGATGTCGTCCGCCGCAACCTCGGCATTGCGCATGCGTGCCTCGCGCGCGGTGCCGGCATTGCCGGGAGCGACGATCACCTCGCTGACGCGCTTGGAGGCAGCCAGCTTCCAGGCCAGTGCATGTTCGCGGCCACCGCCGCCGATGACGAGGATTTTCATTTGAGTGGCCGGGAGTCGAAATTGGGAATTGGGGATTGGAGATCGGAGATCGGAGATCGGGGATGGGAGAAGCGTGCTTTCCCCCTGATCTCTGGTCTCCGATCCCGCGTCTCGGCATCAATGCCTGAAATGCCGGACGCCGGTGAACACCATCGCCATGCCATGCTCGTCGGCAGCGGCGATCACTTCCTTGTCGCGCATGGAGCCACCGGGCTGGATGACGGCGCGGATGCCGTTGGCGGCCGCTGCATCGATGCTGTCGCGGAAGGGGAAGAATGCATCGGAGGCCATCACGCAGCCGCTCACGGCAAGTCCTGCTTCCTCGGCCTTGATGGCGGCGATGCGCGCGCTGATCACGCGGCTCATCTGGCCTGCGCCGATGCCGATGGTGCGGCTGTCACGCGCATAGACGATGGCATTGGACTTGACGAACATGGCCACATGCCAGGCAAACAGCAGGTCGCGCAATTCATCGGTGTCGGGCACACGCTTCGAGACCACTTTCAGATCGCTCAGCATCAAGGTGTCGCGATCGGCGTCCTGGGCCAGCAGGCCACCGGCAATGCGCTTGTAGTCGGTCGATTGCGGCACCTGTTCGGGCCACTCGCCGGTGGCCAGAACGCGCACATTGGGCTTCTGCGCGAATAGCGCCAGCGCGGTTTCATCGACGGCCGGCGCAATCACGACTTCGACAAACTGGCGCTCGAGGATGGCCGCAGCCGTGGATTCGTCCAGGCGATGGTTGAAGGCAATGATGCCGCCGAATGCGGAAACCGGATCACACGCGTAGGCCAGTTCATACGCCTTGCCGGCGCTCGCGGCCAAGGCCACGCCGCAGGGATTGGCGTGCTTGACGATGACGCAGGCCGGAGTGCGCTGGAAAGCCTTCACGCATTCGAGCGCGGCATCGGCATCGGCAATGTTGTTGAAGGACAGTTCCTTGCCGGCCAGCAACTCGGAACGTGCGATGGTGCCAGCGGGTGCATTGCTCTCGACATAGAGCGCGCCGGACTGGTGAGGGTTCTCGCCATAGCGCAGCAACTGCTTGCGCTCGAAAGACAGGTGCAGGCTGGGCGCAAACGGCTCGGTCGAACCGCCGTGTACGCGCGCGCCCAGCCAATTGGCAACGCGGCCATCGTAGCGCGCGGTATGCGCAAATGCCTTGGCCGCCAGGCGACGGCGCAGGTTCAGTGCCGAACCGCCCTGGGCCAGGGCTTCCAGCACTTCCGCATAGTCGGCGGGATCGCAAACCACCACCACGTGATCATGGTTCTTGGCTGCCGCACGCAGCATGGCCGGACCGCCAATGTCGATGTGCTCGATGCCCTTGACCAGGCTGCAATCGGGTTGTGCGGTGACCGCCTCGAAGGGGTACAGGTTGACCACCAGCAAGTCGATGGGGCTGATGCCGTGTTCAAGCATCACTTCGTCATCGGTGCCACGGCGGCCGAGCAGGCCGGCATGCACGACCGGATGCAAGGTCTTGACGCGGCCGTCCATGATCTCGGGAAAGCCGGTCAAGGCACTGATTTCGGTAACCGGCAAACGCGCCTCACGCAGGCTCTGCGCGGTTCCGCCGGTGGAAATGAGGTTGATGCCGAGGGCATCGAGTCCGCGCGCGAAATCCTGCAATCCGGACTTGTCGGAAACGCTGAGCAAGGCTCGACGAACGGGAACCAGGGAGCTTTCAAACATTGCAGCAGCCGCTAACCAGTGGACGGTCGCGCAGTATAGCCATGAAGCGGGCGCCCGGCAGGTATTCCGGCCTGGGGCCGAATCCGCGCTGGACTCAGCTCAAGCCATAGTGCTGGAGCTTCTTGCGCAAGGTGGCGCGGTTGATGCCGAGTGCGGCCGCAGCCCGGCTCTGGTTGCCGCCGTACCAGGACAGCACTTCGCGCAGCATCGACAACTCGACCTCGCCAATGACCAGTGCATGCAGGCCTTCCGACGGTTGCGAATCAACGTCCGCAAGATAGCGGCGCACCGCCCGCGAGACGCATTCGCCCAATGCAGGTTGCAAGACGACTTCCTGTGCATCTTCTGCGCGCAGCATGCTGACGGCATTCACTGGAGCGGATCCCCGGGGTCAGGTTGAATCACGGCAAGACCCGCGCAAATGCAAATTCGATCACGCGGGTCGGTCATCATAGCGCTGGCCGCTTCGCTTGATAAGTACCGGCAACGAATGATTTCGCGAATTGCCGCGCATTGCTGCAATGCGGATGTGCTGCGGCTCGCGTTTCTCGGCATGCGGGTGAATGCCATGCGCATGTTCAACACGCACAGGCGAGCAACATCAAGGTGTTGGCAAGAACTCAGTGGAAACTGAATTCAAATGCGACCGCATCCTTGCCGGGGTCTGCCACTTCGAACACGAGGGCAGCCTTGGCCTGCGGAGCGAGGCCGCGTTCCAGGCTGCGCGGGTCGTTCACGTACTCGCCGGGGCGGAAGCGACGCATGGCGATGCGTTGTTCGTCGAGATTGGAAAGGGTGATCTCGACCGTCGGAAAAGGCTGGGCGAAGTCGGCGACATTCTGCAAGGTCGCGGAAATGATCAGGGCGCCGGCAACTGAAGGGTGTGGACGAATGTCGCGCGAGGCCAGTTGCAGAAGGCTGTCATCACGGCGCAGGGGCAGCTGGCAATGCAGGTTGGCGCAGACATCCTCGAGCATCGGCCGCAAGCCGGAATCATCCAACCACAGGCTGCGCTTGGCCCATGCGATCTCGCCGCCCAGAAGCAGCAGCAGCACAAACGAACCCAGCACCCAGCGGCCATTGCCGCCGGCCTGGCGTGGCCGGTGCCGGCGCGTGAACTGTGGAACCGAAGCGGCTCGCTCGTGCGCGCGTGGCCGATCCTGAGGATCGGCAAACAGCGCGCCTTGATCGCCGCGATTGGGCCTGAACACCGGCAGGTCCAGTTGTGGCGGTGCTGCCTGGGCACCATGCCGTGGCAACTTGCCGATCGGCTCGGGAGGAAGTTGTTCGCTCAAGGATGGCAGCGCATCAAAAATCGCGTTGCAGTGCGAACAGCGCACGCTGCCATGCGCAGCCGCAAGCTCGGCGCCTCCGAGCTTGAAGATCGTCATGCATTCCGGGCATTGCGTGTACATGGCGGGGATTGTAGTTGAACGGCCGGGATTGGGGATTCGGGAATGGGAAATGGTTTGCCTCTCCCGCAGGCGGGAGAGGCCGACGCGCAGCGGCGGGTGAGGGTGGGGCTTGGACTTGTTCGAAGGATCGCGCGTGCGTGTTGCACCACCCTCACCCCGACCCTCTCCTTTATGCCCTCTGGGTACGCCAGCGGGAGAGGGGAGCACTTTGTCGCGGTTGACGGATGCGGGATTCCCTTTTCCCGGCTCTCAGCCCCTCGATGCTCGTCGCCCCTGCGAAGGCAGGGGCCCAGTGACTTGTGTAGGGTCGTGGAAAGGCGCTGGGTCCCTGCCTACGCAGGGACGACGCAAAGGCGGATAGTTGCTTACCTGATTCTCGCGCCCCGCGCCCCTGCTCTTCAGCTACTCCCGCTTCTGATCCCCTCGATGCGCACCCAGTCTTCGCATTGGCTCACGACCAGCTCATCAAACCATTCGGCGTAGCGTTCGAGCAGTTCGATGTGCTGGCCAAACAGGATTCCGGACAAGGCAATGTGTCCGCCGGGTTTGAGGTGTGCGGCAAAGGTCGGGGCCAATGCATGCAATGGGCCGGCGAGGATGTTGGCAACCAGCAGATCGACGGGTGCGGAATCTTCCGCTCCCGGAAGATGCAGGGTGATGCGCTCGGCCACGCCATTGCGCTGGGCATTGCTGCGACTGGATTCGATGGCCTGCGGATCATTGTCCACCGCACAAACCTGTTGCGCCCCGAGCAGGGCAGCGGCGATGGCGAGAATGCCGGAACCGCATCCGTAATCGATGATGGACTTGCCGGCAAGATCCATGCGATCCAGCCATTCCAGGCACAGCGCAGTGGTGGGATGGGTTCCGGTGCCGAAGGCCAGGCCCGGGTCCAGACGTACAACGATGTTGTCGGCAGTTTCCGGCGGTTCGATATTCCACGGATAAACCCACAGGCGACGACCAAACTGCATGGGCTTGAACTGGTCCATCCAGGCGCGCGTCCAGTCCTGGTCGGCGACTTCGCGGAACGTGATCTGCGCAGGATCCAGATCCGGCAGCAGTTCGGTGAGCACCATCAGCAAGCCGCTGCGATCGGTGCCTGCGTCGAACAGCGCGGTCAACACGATGCGTGACCACAGCGGGGTTTCGCCCACCCCGGGTTCCAGAATGGCCTGCTCGTTGCTGGTGTCGGCATCGGCATCGAGCAAGGTCACCGCCAGTGCGCCGACTTCCTCAAGCGCTGCCTCGACGGCCTCCTGCTGATCGGCGTGCAGGCAGAGGGAGAGCTCGAGAAAGCCGGAAGGCGGAGAGCTGGGATTCGGCATTTGGGATTCGGGAGTCGTAGGACAGTCGGGAGTCGGGAATGGGGAATCGGGAGTCGTAGAAGCGGAGCACGCTCCGCCCTTGCCTTTGCTCTTGCTTTTGCCTTTGCTATTGCTTGCAACCATTTCCTATTCCCGATTCTCGATTCTCGGCCCTCAAGCCATTCACGATTCTCGAATCCCGGCTTTTCAATACATGCCCCAGCCCGGAGTGGCGTGCCTTGAACCACCTCTCCCGCTCGCGGGAGAGGTCGCGCCAAAGGCGCGGGTGAGGGTGGGGGTTCCAGCTTGTGCGAAGGCGTGCGCTTGCGTGCTGCACCACCCTCACCCCAACCCTCTCCTTTATGCCCTCTGGGTACGCCAGCGGGAGAGGGGGCAAGCAGATCCCCGAATCCCGAATCCCGGCTTTCCGCTCACTTCCCTTTCGCTTCGGCAATGCGCTTTTCCAGGTAATGGATATTCATGCCGCCGCTGTGGAAACCGCCATCGGCCATGATGCGCATCTGCAGCGGCAGGTTGGTCTTGACGCCTTCGATGACCACCTCCGCGAGCGCCTGGCGCATGCGTGCGACCGCCGTGGCGCGATCACGTCCGTGCACGATCAATTTGCCGATCATGGAATCGTAGTTGGGCGGAATGCGGTAGCCGTCGTAGATGTGGGTATCGGTGCGCACGCCCGGGCCACCGGCGGCGAGAAAACGTTTGACCATGCCCGGACTGGGCATGAAGGTGTCCGGATCCTCGGCGTTGATGCGGCATTCGATGGCGTGGCCGGTGATGTGGATGTCTTCCTGGCGAATGGAAAGTTTTTCGCCCGCGGCAATCAGCAACTGCTCACGCACCAGATCCACGCCGGTGATCATCTCGGTGACCGGATGCTCCACCTGGATGCGCGTATTCATCTCGATGAAATAGAAGCGGCCATCCTCGTAGAGGAATTCGAAGGTGCCGGCGCCGCGATAGCCGATGCGCAGGCAGGCATCGACGCAAACCTGGCCGATGGCCTGGCGTGCTTCCTCGCTGATGCCGGGAGCGGGGGCTTCCTCGACGACCTTCTGATGACGGCGCTGCATCGAGCAATCACGCTCGCCCAGATGAATCGCGTTGCCCTGGCCATCGGCCAGCACCTGGATTTCCACATGGCGTGGGTTCTCCAGGAATTTCTCCATGTAGACCTGATCGTTGCCGAACGCAGCCTTGGCTTCGGTCTTGGTCATGCCGATGGCATTGCCGAGGTGTGCTTCGGTGTGCACCACGCGCATACCACGTCCGCCGCCACCACCGGCCGCCTTGATGATGACCGGGTAGCCGATGTCGCGAGCGATGCGCGTGTTCTCGGCTACGTCATCACCCAGCGGTCCGCCCGATCCCGGTACGCAAGGCACCCCGGCCGACTTCATGGCGCGAATCGCTTCCACCTTGTCGCCCATCATGCGGATGGTGTCCGCGCGTGGACCGATGAAGATGAAACCGGACTGCTCGCAGCGTTCGGCAAAATCCGCGTTCTCGGAAAGAAACCCGTAACCCGGATGAATCGCCTGCGCGTCGGTGACTTCTGCAGCGGCAATGATGGCCGGCACATTGAGATAACTCTCGGCCGCCGGCGCAGGACCGATGCACACGGATTCATCGGCCATGCCGACGTGCTTGAGGTTGCGGTCGACGGTTGAATGCACGGCCACGGTCTTGATGCCCAGCACATGGCAGGCACGCAGGATGCGCAGGGCGATTTCGCCGCGATTGGCGATGACGATTTTGTCTAGCATTTGAGTGCCGGGATTCGGGAGTCGGGAATCGGGAATCGCAAAAGCGTGTGCGTCATGGTGTCCTGAATGGGTTCAATGATCGAAATCCGGCTCTCAACCTATGATGAAGAGCGGCTCGTCAAACTCCACCGGATGTCCGCTTTCCACCAGCACGGCCAGCACGGTGCCGGCCACGTCGGCCTCAATCTGGTTGAACATCTTCATGGCCTCGATGATGCCGAGGGTGTCGCCAACCTTGACCTTCTGGCCGACCTTCACGAACGGTGGTGCATCCGGATTGGCCGAGGCATAGAACGTGCCGACCATTGGCGAACGCACGGTGTTGCCGGGTGGCAGGTTGGAAGCTTCCGCTGCTGCGGGTGCGTGAACCGGCGTTGCCGCGGCGGGTGCCGGGGCGCTTGCGGCATGGCTGACGGCAACCGGTGCCGCCGAGGGCAGCGGCATGGCCGGTGTCATGTTCTTTGGATAGCGGGACAGACGCACGATTTCCTCGCCTTCCTTGATTTCCAGTTCCGACAGGTTGGATTCTTCCAGCAGGTCGATGAGTTTCTTGATCTTGCGTAGATCCATGGGAATGGCCTTGAAGGACGGCAGTGCGGCAAAGCGCGCGGCCGGGTTGGAGTGGGATTGGGTTATTGCTTGCTCAGGCGGCGCAGGATCGCTTCCAGCGCCAGGAAATAGCTGTCCGCGCCGAAGCCGCAAATAACGCCGGCGGCAATGTCGCTGAAGTAGGAATGCCTGCGGAATGCTTCGCGCGCATGCACGTTGGACAGGTGCACCTCGATGAACGGAATGGCCACGGCAGCCAGCGCATCACGCAGGGCCACGCTGGTATGGGTGTATCCGGCCGGGTTGATCAGGATCCAGTCGATGCCATCGTGCGCTGCCGCCTGTAAGCGTTCGATCAGGGCATGCTCGGCGTTGGACTGGAAGCTGCCGAGGACATGACCGGCCTGCCGCGCCCGTTCCGCCAGTCCGGCATCGATCGCCGCCAGATTCGCGTGGCCGTACACTTCCGGCTCGCGGCTGCCGAGCAGGTTGAGATTGGGTCCATGCAGGACAAGGATGTTCGCCATCGGGTTCTCGCCAGGGCACAGGCTCGCCGTTCAAACAGCGGCCTAGTGTCCCGGAAGTCGACCATACTGTCCAGTTCGGCGAAGATCGGCGAACTTGCGCACCAAAAGGAGTTGATAAGCCTCTAACGAGACGCCGAACTGGACTTAGATTCGGCCAGGATCGCTGCATCCACGATCCAAGGCTCATGACGCGCACCGTAGGCGACTGTGACGCGATAGCGGGGCGGATGTGCTTCAAGGCCAGCATCTGGAATGGCTTGAAAGACTGGTCGCCAGCGGGCGGCCACGTTGATGCTGCTCAGCTGAATGAACTCGACGCGCCCGATATAGGCTGATTGCGATGGATGGGTGCCGCTCCAGAACGCGCGAATCTGGCCGCGTGCCAGCAGAACGTGGGGGAGGCTGGAGTGGAGTTTGCGCAGACGTGCTGGGTCACGATCCGCGTCGATCAGCATCAACCGACTTTCCGACTTACGCAGATTGCTCAAGTTGGTCTCGGCAGCCTCAAGTGCATGGTTTTCGGGCTTCGTTGCAGACGAAGCTCGCATCTGCGAGACTCTGGATTCGGCGTTGGCCAATTCGCGCCTGAAACTTTCCCCATCGAACTCAAGCAGGAACCACACTTCCCGTGATTGGGAGCGCTGGTTTGGTCCAAGGTCTTCTTGATCGGGTTGTCCAGTAGGCAACACAAAGCCAAGTTCCAGGAGTTTTTCCGCGTTCAGCCAATCAGGTTGGTGGTTAAATAGCCGGTTGTAGGGAAACTCCTGCAGGTCCGCTTTGTGTTCTGCCACATTCCAGGCCAATTCCAGGGCCAGCCCGCTGTTGTCCGAGTTCGTATCGCTGCGCCAATCGTAAGGTAAACGCAGCTCGCGTTCGGTCAGTTCGAGCGTGTACTGCGGTCCGCCGTTGCGGTTATTCCAGACCCCGCCCAGGACGATCAGGTTGACAACGACAATCAGTGCAGCGCCGCTCCAGCTCTGCCAACCAATGGGCAAGGGTTTCATGGGCCCACCTCTCGACTGCTCAAGCCGAGGCGACGCAGGCGCTGGAACACCAGCAGGAAGACCACCGCGCTCATGGCGATAACCAGAAAGAACAGGTATTTGGGCATCCAGTCCCAGCACCAGTCATAGAACTTGGTGTACAGGAACACCACGAAAAAAACTGCACCACAGTTGACGACCTCGTTCCAGCCTTTGCCTACACCCAGAGCAATCACCCCGGCCGCACAGAAAAAGCCCAGGATCTGATAGAAATTCTCGATATGAGAGACAGCCCAATCCAGATAGCTGCCGCTGCCCCAGTTGGCGAGTACCAGCATGGGCAAGAACAGGACCAGCAACGCAAACAATCGGTAGGTGGCGGCAAACCCCGCGTAGCGGCGTTGGTCCAGCAGCGAAGGCACGACAAACAGGGTCAGTGCGACCGGAAAGAAGTTCTCCGGCCGTTTGCCGAGATCAAGCCAATACATGCCGTTCCAGGTGCCCATACGCGCGGCGATAAAGGCGGCGATGCAGCACAGACCGGCAACCAGCAGCAGACGCAGGTTGAAGCGATAGGCCAGCAGCAACGCAAGTGCGGCCCACGCAAGCAGCGCCTTGTCCGATGGCGTAATGTTGAAGATCTGTCCGAGCATGCTGAGGTTGAGCACGAAACAGGCAAAGGCGACTAGTGCAGCCAGTTTGCAGAAGTACGCGGATCGATCAAAACGTCGCACGACCTCGGTGAGTAGCAGTGAACCCAGTGCGGCACCTACCAAGGTGATGACCTGAACCGGCGTGGAGAGCAATCCCCAGAATTTCTGGAACAGCGTGACGATGGCGGCTGCCAAAGCCAATGCGCCCAGGAACGAGGCGATCCTCATGCCCAGGGAAAGTTGGCTGGCGCGACGGTCGCGGTCGATGTCAAAACTGCGCTCAAGTTCGCCGAGCAAACGGTCATGATGGGCAGTGATGCTTGCGCGAACATTGCCGCCCAGAGTCAACACGCCCTCCTCGGATAGGCGAGCGAGTTCGCGGCGGAACACCTGGATGTCATCCGCCCGAGCCTGGGCTTCGGTCTTGTTGAGATGCATGCGTTTGCCGGGTGCCGTGGTTGAGGTCAAGCGAAACTCGCGGAGTCGATCACGAAGCGGTAGCGCACGTCGCCCCGGATCATGCGTTCGTAGGCCTCGTTGATCGCTGCGGCCGGAATCAGTTCGATATCCGAAGCCACCCCGTGGGCAGCACAGAAGTCGAGCATTTCCTGGGTTTCGCGGATGCCGCCTATCAGCGAGCCGACCAGACGCTTGCGGCCCAGGATGAGCGCACCCGCGGCCACCGGCACCGGCTGGTCCGGCATGCCGACCAGAATCATGCAGCCATCGCGCTTGAGCAGGTTGAGATAAGCGTTGTAATCGTGTGGTGCGGAAACCGTATCGAGGATGAAGTCGAAGCGGCCGGCCAGCTTGCGGAAGGTGGCGGGCTCGCGGGTGGCGGCAAAATCGTCGGCACCGAGTTTGAGTGCATCCTCGCGCTTGGCCGGTGAAGTGCTGAGCACGGTGACCTTGGCGCCCATGGCGCGCGCGATCTTCACGCCCATGTGGCCAAGTCCGCCGAGGCCGACCACGGCGATCTGATCGCCGGCCTTGAGTCCGTAGTGGCGCAACGGCGAGTACACGGTGATGCCGGCGCACAGCAAGGGTGCCGCGCGATCGAGCGGGATGGAAGCCGGCACGCGCAGCACATAATTCTCATCGACCACGACGCGCTTCGAATAGCCGCCGTACGTTGGTGTCTGGGTGCCACGTTCGTAGCCGTTGTATGTCACGGTCATGCCGTTGGTGCAGTACTGTTCGACACCGTCGCGGCAGGACGCGCACTCGCGGCAGGAATCGACGAAGCAGCCCACACCGACCACATCACCCACCTTGTAGCGGGTCACTTCGCTGCCAATGGCGCTGACATGACCGACGATTTCATGGCCGGGGACCATGGGGAAAATGCCACCACCCCATTCGCCACGAGCCTGGTGGATATCCGAGTGGCACACGCCGCAGTAGGCAATCTCGATTTGTACATCGTGCGCGCCGGGTGCGCGTCGCTCGATGCTCCACGGGGCAAGCGCAGCACCGGCGCTGGCGGCAGCATAGGCGGCTGTGCTCATCGGATACTCCATGGGTTGGGCTGACGGCGAAGCCTGCACCGATCCCGGCAGCGGAGCAAGCTCCGCTCTACGAGGTGTGTCGCTTTTGTAGAGCCGAGCTTGCTCGGCTGGATGTTCAACGGGGTGCGTCGCTTTTGTAGAGCCGAGCTTGCTCGGCTGGATGTTCAACAGGGTGCGTCGCTTTTGTAGAGCCGAGCTTGCTCGGCTGGATGTTCAACGGGGTGCGTCGCCTTTGTAGAGCCGAGCTTGCTCGGCTGTTGCCCGCGCAATGCTCAAAGAAACGGTGCAATCCAGTCGCGCAGGGATTGTTCGCTGAAGCTGCCGACATGCGTCGCCACGAGCACGCCATTGCGATCAATCAACACCGTGTAGGGCAGCACGCTGTGGGAATTGCCGAGGTGCCGCGAAACATCGCGAGGGTCATCAGGCGCATTGATCAGGATCGGGTAGCTCACCGGATTCTGGGCGAGGAACCCAAGCGCATCTTCGGCCGGTTCCGAAGCAATGCCGATCACGGCCAGCTTCTGCTCGGCCATCTGTTGATGCAGGTTTTCGAACAGGGGCATTTCGTCGCGACACGGACCACACCAACTGGCCCAGAAATTCACCACCAGCAGCTTGCCCGCCCAATCGTCGAGCTGACGCGTGTTGCCTTCGCGATCCGGCAGGCTGATTGCATCGGGGCGTTGGCCAATGGCGACCATGCGCGACTGCGGCGATCCGGCATTCGCAACCGGGGCCACTGCATGTGGACGCAGCAGAAAGCTCAAACCGAGTCCGACGCCGGCGCTGGCAAAGGCCAACAGGATGATCAGCAGATTGGTGCGATTGAACATGCGGCTATTGCACCAGCGCGGCTTCGACGATGGCAGCGGTGAGCACGGTGGGCAGGACCTGGGCGGGTTCCTTCTCGCCGTGGTAGACCACGTACAGGGGCACGCCTACCGCGCCATGCTGTTGCAGGAAAGCGGTGATTTGCGGATCGACATTGGTCCAGTCGCCCTTCATGTACACCGCGTTGCTGGCGCTGAGCAGGGAACGGAAGTGATCGGTGCCGAGCACGGCCTTCTCGTTGGCCTTGCAGGTCACGCACCAGTCGGCGGTCATGTTGATGAAAACGGTGCGGCCTTCGCCACGCAAATCCGCGAGCTTCTGGCTGGAATAAGCCACGGATTCATCGGCTTTCGCCATGGCGACCGGCGTTTCGAGCCGGGTCACCATCCACACCGGAACGAGCGCGGCCAACAGCACCCCGATGGCGAGAACGCGCGTGACCATGCTGCCCTTGAAGCGGCCGCGTTCCAGCCACCACAAACCAAGCGCCAACACCACGCTGCCGGCGAGGACCAGGCCAATCGCATCCACGCCGCGCTGCTTGCCCAGAACCCACACCAACCAAACCGCCGTGAGGTACATCGGAAAGGCGAGTACCTGCTTCAGGGTTTCCATCCATGCGCCCGGCCTGGGCAAGCGCGATGCGAGCGCAGGAATGAAGCCGACCAGCAGGAAGGGCAAGGCCAGGCCGAGACCCAGCGCGAGGAAGATCAACAGTGCGGTAATTGACGAGGATGCAAAGGCAAATGCCAGCGCCGGACCCATGAACGGCGCGGTGCAGGGGCTGGCCACCACGCAGGCCAGCACGCCGGCAAAGAAATCACCGGCCGGTCCGGACTTCTGCGTCAGTTGCTGGCCGCTGCCGGCGAGTCCCGCACCGATGGTGAACACGCCGGAAAGACTGAGGCCCACCGCCAGCAGCACATACACCAGGATTGCGACAAATCCGGGTTGCTGGAGCTGGAAGCCCCAACCCAGCGCCTGCCCGGCCTCACGCAGCGCAATCACCAGTAATCCAATGGTCGCAAATGAAACCAGCACGCCCAGGGTGTACCAGAGCGCATGACTGCGTGCCGTGTGCAGGTTTTCGCCACTCTGCGCCAGGCCAATCACCTTGAACGAAAGCACCGGCAGCACGCAGGGCATCAGGTTGAGCACGATGCCGCCAAGCAGGGCAAACAGCAGCGCACTGAAAATGCCGATGCTGCTGACGGGTGGTGCGCTTGAGCGCAGGGCATTGTCGGCAAGCGGAGCCGCAGCGCTGGTGCTGATGGGTGCTGCGGCTGCAACAAAGGTCTTGGCTGCCGCTGCCAGTTGTTCTCTTGTAGCGGGTTCAAGATCGACCGCGACGGTACGCTGCATCACCGGGTAGCAGATGCCGTTTTCCTTGCAGCCCTGGAATTCGCCGGTGAGCTGGATGGTTTGTGCCTGGCCATCTCCACGCTGTATGGCCACCGGCAATTCAACCTGGTCGTAGTACACGACCACGCTGCCGAAATGCTCGTCAACATGATCGACACCCTGCGGCCATTCGGCCTTGCCGGCGACGACTTCACGCCCGTCACTGACCACCACCGAGCTGCGGTCGCGGTACAGGTAATAGCCCTTGGGCATGGTCCAGCGCGCCAGGACTTCGGTCGGGCTCATGGCGATGGCTTCGAACACGAAGGCCTTTTCCGGCGGCAAGGCCTCATCCGATTCGGCGCTGTCGAGCAAGTCACTGGGTGCATTGGTTGCCATCAGTTTGCTCGCCAGTGGGCTGAGTGCGCCGGCTTGCGTGGTTGCGGGGCGCACCAGGGACAGCTTCACCGGGTAGGGCGGATAGCAAATCTTCGGATCGGTTTCGTGGCAGCCCTGCACGGTGACGGTAAGGTCCACTGTTTGCGCGCTGGCATCCGACAGGGTGAAGGGCAGGCTGCCGCTGACGCTGTCGTGGTAGATCTCGACCGCGCCGAAGAACTCGTCCTGCTTGGGTTTTCCGGGCGGCAACTCAAGCTCGCCCAGAGTCAGGCCCGCCTGTGTGCTCTTTGCCTTGATGCGGCCGCGATAGAGGAAGTAGTCCTTGGCAATCTGCCAGTGCAGATCGACGCGATCACCACTCGGGGCGATCTCCGCCTTCAGCACATAGGCCTGCTCGACCGGCAGCAGGCCATCCTGTTCCTGCGCCATGGCGCTTGCGCAAAGCGCGCCGAATGCGAGAAGTCCAGCCAGAAGTTGACGAAACAAGGGATGACTCCAAATTCGGGGCGGCGCCTTGGGGGCGCCTGCGGTTCGATCAGTCGGGTTCGACTTGGGATTCGACCCAGGTCTGGTAGGCCGGGTCGGCAACGCTGACATCGACCGCAATTATCTCAGGCAGTTCATAACTGTGCAGCTCGCGCAGGCGCGCGACCAGTGCCGGATGGCGCGCGCGGGTGGATTTGATCAGCATCAGCACCTCCTCAGCCTGCTCAATCCGGTCCTGCCAGCGATAAGTCGAACGCACACCGGGCAGAATCGACACGCAGGCCGCCAGACGCTCCTCGACCAAGGACCGGGCAATGGCCGCCGCGCTTTCGGCATCGGCGCAGGTGCAGTGAATGATCAGCAGGCTCATGGCACTTCCAGCGCACGGGATTTGTGCGCCTATCCCAGGCATTGTCGCGTGCAAGGGTCTGCTGGCCAAGCCCGCGAGTTTGGGGACTGGGCCGACGCTCGGCTTCCGGCTTTGGCGACGTGGCTTCTGAATTCGAATCCGTTCATGGTTCGACCCGCCCACCACGAACGGATCTGTAGATTTGTGCAACCGGAGGAGAATTCAGGGGGTCAGCACTTCAAGCTGCGAACTGGCGGCTCGGGCGAGGCGCAAATCTCGTGTCACCAGCGGAGCTTTCAAGGCGGTCGCCAGAACGACATAGGCGGCATCGTAGGCGGTGATGTTGGCGCGTAGAGACCAGATTCCATCCAGCAAAGCGTCGTGCCGGTACTTGCGGACCCGGAGTGCGCGCATTTGTTTGACCAGATGGGCGCGTCGCATTGCGGGGATCGCCTTGTTCTGGTCAAGCCTGCGCAGTGCGTTCAATACTTCGATGTCAATCAGTTCCGGTGCCGCCAACAAGGTGTTTGGAGCCCATATCAGCGCCTCCAGCGGTTGCGGCCTGAATCGTGCCAGCAGATCCAGCACGATCGAGGCATCCACCACAAGAAGTCGATGGCTCATGCGGCATCGCGTTCCGTACGGATGATGCTGGCGGATGATGCTTTCATGGCGAATGGTTCTGCAGCTTGGAGTTGCGCCCGGATCTCGGCTTCCGAAGGCACCGCCGCCATGGCAATCAGTTCCTCGCGGATGTAGTCACTCAGACTCTTGCCTGCGAGAACCGCGCGCGACTTGAGGGTGCGGTGCGTGCGTTGAGGCACGTTGCGAATCTGCATCATGACGGTAGGCATATACAAATCTCCTTGCATGTTTGACGCATGCAAACATAACACAAACATTCCCGTGCGGATGGGCCACCCCGCAGCACTCTGACTCAGGGGTCGAAACCATTGGCAAACAGTCAATCCGGCGAGCGGCGCAACACAAGTTGCGTAGCGGTCAGCGGATTGAAAGGATCGCCACTGAACGAGATCGGCGACATGCTGACGATGCGCCAACCATCCTGGGCCAGCTGATTGATTGTCTTGGTGCCGGCACCAGGACATCTGAACTGCGTTGCCGCGGTCGGAATGACGGTGATTGCACTGGCCGGGCCGTAACGGACTTCGGCTGAAACAGGTGCCGACAGCAGCAGGGCCATCCCTGCCACGAGACGTGCCGTGACGCTCATGGCTTCTGGATAACGAGCTGGTTTTCGCAGTGGTGCTGCGGCGTTGCAGCTTGAACCGACCTACACCCTGATGCGTCGCAAGGCATTGCCGCCTCGAGGTCGGTCTTGTCGCCTGGAAATCGCAGGTCGGCTCAAGGTCAAAGGCCGGAGCCGACGCCGTTCACGGCACAAACACCTCGAAGCCATCCGCAAAGATCAGGTCATTCCCACCCAGTTCGCAAACCGCCGGATTGACCGACTCGAACAGTGCACGCGTGGCCCATTCCGGATGATCGACAAACGGATTGCGGTTGCCCTGGAAACTCATGATCAAATCATTGCGCGCGACTTCGGCTGCGCTGGGTGGATCGGCCTGGTGCCAGGCCAGCAGGTCGGCGAGCAGGCCCATGTAGGCGGTTTGCGAATAGTTGTTGATCTGCACGATGTCGCCGCGGATATCGGTCAGTTCCAGTTGCGGCTCGTTCTGGCCACTGGTCGGATCGACGCCACCTTCGTAGCGGATCGCCATGTAGAAGATGGCGCGCGCCATCTCGCCCTTCATCTGGTTCCACACCTCGAAGCTGCCCTGGTTGCCATCCGGGCTGCGCACCCAGTTGGAATTGCCTGGATACGTGCCGCTGCCACCACCGACGCCACCATTGACCTCGGTCACTCGCTCGCCACAGCCCGTGCTGCAGAACGCATGCGGCTTGTTGCCGCGCTCGGCG
>SHNG01000044.1 GCA_004295005.1 Gammaproteobacteria bacterium | reverse complement strand
GCGCTGTATGCGGTTGGAGAACTCAGCGACGCCATGGCGCGCGCATTCGGAAGCCGGGCCCGTCACTTTGCCGACCAGGCGACCTTGATCGAAGCGTTGCGCGGCGAGCTGGTCGCGGGCAACACCTTGCTCATCAAGGGTTCGCGTGGTTCGGCCATGGACCGCGTCGTGGAAGCGCTGCTTGCCGGGCCGGCGGAAAACGGAGGGCGACATGCTGCTTGAACTGGCCGACCTCCTGAGTGACTGGTACCGGGGCTTTCACCTGTTCCAGTACCTTACCTTCCGCGCCATCATGAGCACGCTCACGGCGTTGACGGTTTCCCTGCTGTTTGGACCGCTCATCATTCGCAAGCTGGCCGATCTCAAGGCGGGCCAGGTGGTTCGCAGCGATGGCCCGCAATCGCATCTGACCAAGGCCGGCACACCGACCATGGGTGGCCTGTTGATCCTGTTTGCGGTTGCCGTGGCCACCGTGCTGTGGATGGATCTGCACAATCGCTATGTCTGGATGGTGCTGGGAGTGACGCTTGCCTTTGGCGGCATCGGCTTCTATGACGACTATCGAAAGCTGGTGCTGCGCGACAGTCGCGGTCTGGCCTCGCGCTGGAAATATTTCTGGCAGTCCGTGTTCGGACTGGCGCTCGCCATCGTCCTGTACATGACCGCCGACCAGCCGGAACACACCGCGCTGTACCTGCCGCTGTTCAAGACCGTCGCCATTCCGCTTGGCGTGCTGTTCATTCCGCTCGCCTACCTGATGATCGTCGGCTTCTCCAACGCGGTGAACCTGACCGATGGCCTCGACGGGCTGGCCATCATGCCCAGCGTGCTGGTGGTTACTGCACTGGGTGCGTTTGCCTATCTCGCCGGCAACATGGTGTTTTCCAGCTACCTGCAGATTCCCTCGATCCCCGGCGCCGGCGAACTGGCCATCTTCTGCGGAGCGATGGCCGGCGCGGGCCTCGGATTCCTCTGGTTCAACACCTATCCGGCCCAGGTGTTCATGGGCGATATCGGCGCGCTGGCCGTGGGTGCCGCGCTTGGCACCATCGCCGTGATCGTGCGCCAGGAAGTCGTGCTGCTCATCATGGGCGGGGTTTTCGTCATGGAAACCGCATCGGTGATGCTGCAGGTCGCCAGCTTCAAGTTGACCGGCAAGCGCATTTTCCGCATGGCGCCGATCCACCATCACTTCGAACTGAAGGGCTGGCCCGAGCCGCGCGTGATCGTGCGCTTCTGGATCATCAGCGTGGTTCTCGTGCTGGTCGGCCTTGCCACCTTGAAGGTGCGGTGATGTTTGCATTCTCCGCCAGCAACCAGGCCATCCGCCGCGGAACTCCGCAAGGACGCTATCACCTTGGCGTGGTGCTCGCCGCGGTGATGCTGGCTTCGCTCGGCGTCATCATGGTTGCGTCCAGTTCCATCGCCATCGCCGACAACCAGAATGCCAAGCCGTTCTACTTCCTGTACCGCCATCTCGCGTTCCTCGGCCTGGGCCTGGGCCTGGCGATCCTGGTTGCGCGCACCGAACTGGCGAAGATCGAGCAGCACGCATTCTTGTTGTTGCTGATCGCGCTGATCCTGTTGCTGCTGGTGTTTGTGCCCGGCATCGGCATGCGGGTGAACGGCGCACGGCGCTGGATCAATGTCGGCATATCCGGATTCCAGTCGGTTGAACTGGTCAAGCTGATCCTGATCGTCTATCTGGCCAGCTACCTGGTACGCCATCGTGACGGCGTGCAGGCCAGCATGGCGGAGGTGTGCAAGCCCCTTGGAATCGCCGCGTTGCTGGTTGGCCTGTTGCTGTTGCAGCCGGATTTCGGCAGCGCCGCGCTGCTGACCATGATCACGCTCGGCATGGTCTGGCTGGGTGGCGCGCGCCTGCGCAACCTTGGCCTGCTTGCGGCGCTTGCCATGCCGGCACTGGCCTGGGCGGCCTTGTTCGAGGAGTACCGGCTGAAGCGCTTGAAGTCGTTTCTTGATCCCTGGGCCGATCCGTTCAACGAAGGTTTCCAGTTGACCCAGGCGCTGATCGCGGTGGGTCGTGGCGAATGGTTCGGCGTGGGCCTTGGCGCCAGTGTGCAGAAGTTGTTCTACCTGCCGGAGGCGCACACCGATTTCATCCTCGCGGTGATCGCCGAGGAACTTGGCTTCTTCGGCGTGTTGCTGGTGATTGCCTTGTTTGCCTGGCTGGTGGGCTGCGGCCTGCGCATCGGCCTGCGCGCGCTGGAGCGCGGCCAGCGCTTCGGTGGCTACTGCGCGTTCGGCGTTTCCCTGATGCTGGCGATTCAGGCCCTGGTTTCGATCGGCGTCAATCTGGGCGTGTTGCCAACCAAGGGACTGACACTGCCGCTGATCAGTTCGGGTGGATCGAGCGTGCTGATGACTTGCGCGGCCATCGGATTGTTGGCGCGCGTAAGCTACGAGTTGACACGTGCCGAAGACGCAGCGGCGCAGGCTGTTTCCGCGCCGGAAGATCCGGGAGAAAGCGAATGAGCGCTCCCGTGTTGATCATGGCTGGCGGAACCGGCGGCCACATCTTTCCGGGCATCGCCGTGGGCCGCGAGCTTGACCGACGTGGTGTACCCGTGATCTGGCTGGGTGGCGAGACGGGACTTGAGGGTCGCCTCGTGCCCGAAGCCGGCTTTGCGCTTGAAACCCTGGCGTTCTCCGGCGTTCGCGGCAAAGGGCTTTTGACCCTCCTGCTCGCGCCATTGCGCCTGTTGCGCGCGGTGTTCGCCGCGCGCGCGGTGTTGCGTCGTGTGCGTCCACGCAGCGTTCTGTCGATGGGCGGCTATGCCGCCGCACCCGGTGGCATTGCCGCCTGGATGGCCCGCATTCCCCTGGTCGTGCATGAGCAGAACCGGGTCGCCGGCATGACCAATCGCTTGCTGGCGCGGTTCGCCCGGCGTGTGCTCGCTGGTTTCGACCAGGTGCTGCCGGCTTGCGAATGGACCGGAAATCCGGTGCGGGCGGAAATCGCTGCATTGCCCGATCCTGGCAGTCGCATGCTGCCGGCATCGGCTGCGCTGCGCGTGCTGGTGCTGGGCGGAAGCCAGGGTGCACAAAGCCTCAATTCCATCTTGCCGCAGGTGCTGAGCCGCCTCGCCGCAAGGAGCGAGCTGGCCATTCGTCATCAGTGCGGTGCACGGCATGTCGAAAGCACGCGCGAGGCGTATGCGATGGCCTCCATGGATGCCGATATCCAGCCCTTCATAGCCGACATGGCCGCCGCCTATGCCTGGGCGGATCTCGTCGTCTGTCGTGCCGGTGCCCTGACCATTGCCGAGATCTGTGCTGCCGGCGTCGCATCCATTCTCGTCCCTTTTCCGAAGGCAGTGGACAACCATCAGACGCGCAACGCCGAGGTCTTGGTGGAAGCAGGCGCGGCGCAATTGATCGCGGAAGGCGAGGGATTTGCAGAGCGCCTGCACGCAAGGCTTGATGCCTGCCTGCAGGATCGCGCGAAGCTGCTTGCGATGGCCCGATCGGCACGCGCGCTGGCACGGCCGCAAGCCACCGCACGCATTGCCGATGTCTGCCTGGAGGTTGCCGCATGACGCCGCAACGCATCCGCCAGCACGGCGACATCATGCAGGACTTCCGCCGGGTTCACTTTGTCGGTATCGGTGGCGTGGGCATGAGCGGCATTGCCGAGGTGCTCAACCATCTCGGCTACACGGTATCCGGATCCGATCAGGCGGATTCACCCACCACGCGCCGCCTGGCTGCCCTGGGCATCACCGTGCATCGCGGCCATGCCGCGCAGCATGTTGCCGATGCCGATGTGCTGGTCACCTCCAGTGCCATTCGCGCCGACAATCCAGAGCTGCTCGCTGCACGCGAATTGCGCATTCCGCTGGTACCGCGCGCCGAGATGCTGGGTGAGTTGATGCGCTTCCGTCGCGGTATCGCCATCGCGGGCACGCACGGCAAGACCACCACCACCAGCCTGACTGCCAGCGTGCTGGCCGAGGCGGGCCTTGATCCAACCTTCGTGATTGGCGGCCAGCTCACCGCGGCTGGCGCCAATGCGCGCCTGGGCAATGGCGAGTTTCTGGTGGCCGAGGCCGACGAGTCCGATGGTTCATTCCTGCTGCTTTCGCCGGTGATCGCCATCGTCACCAATATCGACCGCGATCATCTGGAAAATTTTGGTGGCGACTTCGGCAGGGTCAAGGCGGCTTTCGAGCAATTCCTGCATCGCCTTCCATTCTACGGATTGGCCGTGCTGTGCGTTGATGACCACGAGGTTGCCGAGCTGGCGGCGAAAACGCCGCGCCGCGCCCTGACCTATGCCATCCACGCCGAAGCGGATGTGACGGCCAGCAATGTGCGCCAGCAAGGTGCGCGCATGCTGTTCGACCTGCACCTGCCCGAACATGAGCAGGCGATTCCGATCGAGCTGAACCTGCCGGGGCGGCACAACGTGCTCAATGCCCTGGCTGCCTGTGCCGTCGGCTACCAGTTGGGTGTGTCCGCGCCGGCAATGCAAAAGGCGCTGAGCAGCTTCCAGGGTGTTGGCCGGCGCTTTTCCATGCGCGGCGAAGTTCAGCACGACCGTGGACGTGCGCAACTGGTGGATGACTACGGTCATCATCCCAGCGAATTGGCGGCGGTATTCGAGGCTGCACGCAGCGGTTGGCCGCAAAAGCGCCTGGTGGTCGCTTTCCAGCCACATCGCTATTCGCGTACGCGCGACCTGCTCGATGATTTCGCACGCGTGCTGGCGGATGTCGATGTGTTGTTGCTGACCGAAGTCTATCCGGCCGGCGAGGCCGCCATCGCCAATGCCGATTCGCGCGCACTCGCACGCGCCATCCGCGCGCGCGGCAAGGTCAATCCGGTGCTGGTCGATCACCCGCGCGACCTGCGTGGCGTACTCGGCAGCGTGCTGGAGGACGACGACCTGCTGGTCCTGCTCGGCGCCGGCGACATCGGTGCTGCTGCCAGCGAATTGGCTGCCGCCAATGACTTGAGGACACGGACATGAGCACGACGACGGATCCGCGGCGGTTTGGCCGGGTGGCCGTGGCCTACGGCGGCAATTCGGCGGAACGCGAGGTGTCCCTGGATTCCGGGCGCAACGTGCTGGCGGCCTTGCGTGCGCGTGGTGTCGATGCGCACCCGGTGGATGGCATTCCTGCCTTGCTCGACGCCCTGCGCGCCGGGCACTACGCACGCGTGTTCAACATCCTGCACGGACGCGGTGGCGAGGATGGCATGCTGCAGGGTGCACTGGATGCCTTGCGCATTCCGTTTACCGGCAGCGGCATCCTCGGTTCGGCCCTGGCCATGGACAAGGTTCGCAGCAAGCGTGTCTGGCAGGCATTGTCACTGCCCACGCCTGCGTATGCGGCCTATCGTCCGGGCGAGGATCTGGCTGCGGCCATTGCGTCGGTCGGCTATCCCGCCATCGTCAAGCCTTCGCACGAAGGTTCCAGCGTGGGCATCACTCGCGTGTTCTGCGCTGGCGACCTGCCGCAGGCAATCGATCTGGCATCGAGATACGACGGCGAGCTGCTGATCGAGCGCCTGATCGAAGGTGCCGAGCTGACCATTGGCATCCTCGGCAACCAGGCGCTGCCATCGATCCGCATCGTTCCGGCCGGTGCGTTCTACGACTACCACGCAAAGTATGTGGCCGAAGACACCCAGTACCTGTGCCCGGGGCTGGAGGGAACAGCGGAGACGGAAATCCGCGCGCTCGCGTTTGCCGCGTTTGAAGCGGCAGGCTGTTCGGGCTGGGGCCGCGTGGATGTCATGCGCGATGCGCAGGGCAACAACTTCCTGCTGGAAGTCAACACCACGCCGGGCATGACCAGTCACTCGCTGGTGCCCAAGGCGGCCAAGGCCATCGGCATCGATTTCGAGTCACTGTGCTGGCGAATCCTGGAAACCTCACTGGCGAGGGATGCCGCATGAATCGACACCTGCCATTGAAGACGATTGCCTGGGGTATTGCCCTCACGCTTGTGGCGCTGCCGATCATCGGCGTGCTCAATGGCTGGTTCGCGTCGCAGCGCTGGCCAATTCGCAAACTGGAACTGCGCGCGGAATACGCACATGTGAGCGCCGAACAAATCCGCGCCACGGTGTCCAATCACCTGGGCAAGGGATTCTTTGCGCTGGAGCTTGCCGATGTGCAGGACGCGGTCACAAAACTGCCCTGGGTGGAGCGCGTCGAGGCACGCAAGCATTGGCCGGATACGCTTAGCCTGACCGTGTACGAGCGCCGGCCATTTGCGCGCTGGGGTGCCAAGCGCCTGATCAGCAGCAATGGTGTGATCTTCAGCGTGCCGGGCAGCGAAGACATGCAGGGGTTGCCGCAGCTTTCCGGTCCGGATGAGCGCCTCGCCGAGGTAATCAGCTTTCATGCCCAATGCCTGCGCGAGTTTTCCGGAAGCGGCCTGTCGGTTCGCGCCATCGAGCTGAGCGCGCGAGGCAGTTGGCGCCTGACCCTGGCCAGTGGCGCGTTGATTGAAATCGGCCGGGTCGACGCAATGGCGCGCTTGCACCGCTTCCTCGATGTCTGGCCGCAACTTGCCGCGAGTGGCAATGGCCCACCGGTTTACGTCGATTTGCGCTACGAGAACGGTTTCGCATTGCGCTGGGCTCTGCCCGAATCCCCAAGCCCAACCCCTCCACCCGGCCCCGAAGCGGCCGGCCAGGTCTGACAGCACATGAATCGGAAATCGGAAAAGAACCTCATCGTCGGACTGGATATCGGCACGTCCAAGATCGTCGCCATCGTCGGTGAGCACGAGCCGGGCCAGCCGGTCGAGGTCATGGGCATCGGTTCGCACCCGTCCCACGGCCTCAAGCGCGGCGTGGTGGTGGATATCGAATCGACCGTGCAGTCGATACAGCGTGCCATCGAGGAAGCCGAGTTGATGGCCGGATGCGAAATCCGCTCGGTTTACGCCGGTATTGCGGGAAGCCACATCCGCTGCCTGAATTCGCACGGCATCGTGCCGATCCGCGACAAGGAAGTGACCGAAGCGGACCGCGAGCATGTGATCGAGGCAGCCCGTGCGGTGGCGATTCCGGCGGACCAGGAACGCCTGTACCTCGAACCCCAGGATTACGTCATCGATGGTCAGGAAGGCATCCGCCATCCGATCGGAATGAGCGGCGTGCGCCTGGAATCGCGCGTGCACCTGGTCACCGGCGCCATGAGCGCAGCCGCCAACATTCGCAAGTGCGTTTCGCGCTGCGGCCTGCGCGTGGATGACCTGGTGCCGCAGCAGATTGCGTCCAGCTTTGCCGTACTCACCCAGGATGAGCGTGATCTCGGTGTATGCCTCGTCGACATCGGGGCCGGCACAACGGACATCGCCATCTTCACCCAGGGCGCCATCCGTCACACCGCGTCATTGCCGATCGCCGGCGACCAGGTCACCAATGACATTGCGGTCGCGTTGCGCACGCCGACCGCACACGCCGAGGAAATCAAGGTCAAGTACGCCTGCGCGCTGGCCCAGCTTGCGCATGCCGAGGAAACCATCCAGGTGCCGAGCGTGGGCGACCGTCCGCCGCGGCGACTGGCCAGGCAGACCCTCGCTGAAGTGGTGCAGCCGCGCTACGAGGAGTTGTTCTCGCTTGCGCAGGCGGAACTGCGCCGCTCCGGGTACGAGAGTCTCGTTGCGGCGGGCATCGTCCTGACCGGCGGCGCGGCCAAGATGGAAGGCGTGGCCGACCTCGCCGAGGAAGTCTTCCACATGCCGGTACGCCTGGGTACGCCACAACACGTGACCGGCCTCGCCGATGTCGTTTCCAACCAGATCCATGCCACTGGAGTGGGCCTGCTCCTGTACGGGAGCCGCCAGCAGATGCAAACGCCACGGCGCGGCGTTGAGGCGGTGGGTGGCGTGTGGAACCGCGTTTCCAAGTGGTTCACCGGAAATTTCTGAGTGCACGCGCAAGCAGGCACCTCTCGCAACAACCACCGCAAGGGACGCGCGGTGAGGCAACCGAAACGGTTGCGCAACGAAGGGCACGCCAGTCCTTCGCAATTCGCAGGCCGGGACGGAGTCCCTGGTGGGCGGTTACATCAAACCAATACGGCTCAAGCCGACGGAGGGTGGGAAAATGTTTGAAATGATCGAAAGAATGGAGCCGAACGCAGTCATCAAGGTCATCGGCGTGGGTGGTGGTGGCGGCAACGCCGTAAGCCACATGGTGAATGCCCAGATTGAAGGCGTGGATTTCATCTGTGCCAACACCGATGCACAGGCGCTCAAGAACAGCGGTGCCAAACACACCCTGCAACTCGGGGCCAATGTCACCAAGGGACTCGGCGCCGGGGCCAACCCGGAAGTGGGTCGTCAGGCGGCGCTGGAAGACCGCGAGCGCATTTGCGAGTTGCTGCGTGGTGCGGACATGGCCTTCATCACCTGCGGCATGGGCGGCGGCACCGGCACCGGTGCGGCACCGGTGGTTGCCCAATTGGCCAAGGAACTCGGCATCCTGACCGTTGCCGTGGTCACCAAACCCTTCCCGTTCGAGGGCCGGCGTCGCATGCAGGTCGCGCTCAAGGGCATTGACGATCTTGGCCAGCATGTGGATTCGCTGATCACCGTGCCCAACGAGAAACTGCTCAGCGTGCTCGGTCGCGATGTCTCCCTGCTCAGCGCCTTCAAGCAGGCCAACGATGTGCTGCTCGGGGCCGTGCAAGGTATTGCCGACCTGATCACCCGTCCTGGAACCATCAATGTCGACTTTGCCGATGTGCGCACGGTGATGTCGGAAATGGGCCTGGCCATGATGGGCAGCGGCAGTGCGCGTGGCGATGATCGCGCGGTCGCGGCTGCGGAAGCGGCGATCAACAACCCGTTGCTGGAGGACATCAACCTGGCCGGTGCCTGCGGCATCCTGGTCAACGTCACTGCCGGCAACAACCTGACCATGCGCGAGTTCGAGGAGATCGGCGGCGTCATCTCCGATTTCGCCAGCGAGGATGCAACCGTGGTGGTGGGTACCGCGATTGATCCTGAACTGCAGGATGAGGTGCGGGTGACCGTGGTGGCCACCGGGCTCAACCGCACGGTTGCGCGTCAACCCGTCCGCAGCGAGCGTGAGCGCGAAGCCATCATTGCGCCGCGTGCGCCGATTCGGGCGGTTAGGAATGCCACAACCGGCGAGATCGACTACCTCGGATCACCGGGACGCATGTCCGCGCAAGCGGTATCCGCACCGGCCGAGCACGTCGCGGTGGCCGCCGACAACCAGGTCGACTATCTCGACATCCCGGCCTTCCTGCGCCGGCAGGCCGACTAGGAGGCATCTTTCGAACCGATTGACTCAAACTCCGTAGGTCCCATTCCGCGCCGGGTCGCCTGATCCGGTTCGCGCCCGATCCGCCGTCATTTGCCGGCGACGCTCGGGGATTCCATGCCGTCGCGTGGCGTCGCGACGGCATTTTCTTTGGTAAACGCAGGGGCGGAACGCCCTGCGTGCCGGAATCTGTTGTTGTGTGCGCACAACACTTGTCTGATTTTGGCGTCAGATTAACTATCGCTGACCGCGACCCTGTGCTAATCTCCCGGCCGTTTTGATGCTCCTGCCCCAGGGGTCAGACCAAAAACATGATCAAACAACGCACGCTCAAGAATGTAATCAGGGCGACAGGCGTAGGTCTCCATACGGGTGACAAGGTCTACATGACCTTGCGGCCCGCTGCGGTCGATACAGGGATTGTCTTCCGGCGCGTGGATCTCGCCGAGCCGGTGGAAATCCGTTCCTGTTGCGAAAACGTGGGTGACACGCGGCTGTCCACAACGCTGATGCGGGGTGATGTCCGCATCGCCACTGTCGAGCACCTGCTTTCCGCGATAGCCGGCCTTGGCATCGACAACGCTTATGTTGACCTTTCGGCGCCCGAGGTGCCGATCATGGATGGCAGTGCCGGTCCGTTCGTGTTCCTGCTGCAATCGGCAGGCATCGAGGAGCAGGCCGCCCCGAAACGTTTCGTGCGCATCAAGCGCCAGGTCACCGTGCGAGACGGCGACAAGTGGGCGCGATTTGAACCCTTCGACGGCTTCAAGGTCGGCTTTTCGATTGATTTCGACCACCCGATGTTCGCCAAGCGCACCTCGACCAGCGAAATCGACTTTTCGACCACCTCGTTTGTCAAGGAAGTCAGCCGCGCACGCACCTTCGGATTCATGCGCGACATTGAAATGCTGCGCGAGCGCAATCTGGCGCTGGGCGGATCCATGGACAACTCGATCGTGCTCGATGACTACCGGGTGCTGAACGAGGACGGCCTGCGTTACGAAGACGAGTTCGTAAAACACAAGATTCTTGACGCAATTGGTGACCTGTATCTCCTCGGACGCAGCCTGATTGGTGCATTCTATGGATACAAGTCAGGTCACGCGCTCAACAATACCTTGTTGAAGGCGTTGCTGGCGGATCGGGAGGCATGGGAGGAAGTCTGCTTCGAGGACGAGGCGAAGGCTCCGATTTCCTACGCACACCCGGCTCAGGCCATCTGAGCAAAACTGCAGGTCGCTACCAGGGACTCCGCTGCGGAGTCCTGATGCTTCAGGTGACAAGAGAAACCTTCAGGTTTCCGGTGGATTTTTTTCCTCGGCGATGGATGCCAAGTGTTGATAGAGGGCCTTGAGTTCGGGGTCCTTGAGCGTTTTTGCGGCTGAGCGCAGATGTCTTGCGGCGGCTGCGGAGAGCGGTATTGGCCTGGTCGGTTCCGGGGGAACGGGCGACGGGGCTGCCACTTTCACAACGACGAGATCCACGGTGTTGCCACAGGCAACACGGGCCTCCTTGAGCAGGGTTGCCTGGTGCAACCTCAGGCGAGTGGCCCAGGTGGGACTCGACGCGAGAAACACAAGCCGTCCGTTGCGCACGTCCGCGAGTCGACATTCGCGAGCGAGCGTGTCGGGCAAGTGGTGGCGGAGTTTTTCATCGAGAACCTCCAAGGCATGCGCGCGTTGCGCCAGCGTGTCGAGGTTGATGCACTCGGCGACAGGCACCAGGGTGCCGGGTCGCTTGGGGCGCGGTGGACGACTTTGCTGCATGGCGGTACCTATTCGGCGAACAGTCAATGAACATCATCCTGGTTGCGAAATCGCATTGTGCACCACGCTCCATCGATCTGCGCAGCATGCGCGGACGCTTGTTGGTTGCTGCAACCCTTGGTTCCCTTTTCCTGCTGTTTGCCGGAATCGGGTTTGCGGTTGCGGTGCTGACCGTCAACCCGCGCGATGCCGCCCTGCGCGAACTGGTGGCACTGCGCGCCCAGATCCAGTTGCAAAAGCAGGACCTGGGCGCAGTCGAAGCGGATTCACGCCGGGATCTTGATGCGCTGGCCATGCAGATCGGCCAATTGCGTGCGCAGGCAACCCGCCTCAATGCGCTGGGTGACCGACTCACTCAAGTCGGCAAGCTCGAAGGTGGGGAATTCGATTTTGGCAGCGAACCGGCCCTGGGTGGTCCCGAGGAAAGCCTGGGTGGTGCCGCTCCTTTGCCGGTGGAAGAGGATATCGCCGGGCTCAGGCTTGAATTCGAGCGCCAGGAAGCGCAACTGAGCGTGCTTGAGGATTTGCTGCTGGATCGCAAGATCGACAACGCCTTGCTGCCCGCGGGCATGCCCGTGGCCTATGGATACATTGCGTCGGGGTTCGGCACACGCACGGATCCGATCAGTGGTCGCAAATCTGTGCACTTGGGCGTCGATTTCGACGTGCCGATGGGCAGCGACGTGCTTGCGGTCGCCGAGGGCGTGGTGACGTACTCCGGCGTCCGCAACGGCTATGGCAACGTGGTCGAGATCGATCACGGCAACGGCTACATGACGCGCTATGCGCACAATTCGCGCAATGTGGTGGAAGTCGGTTCCCGGGTCCGCATCGGCGAGGTCGTCGCAAAGGTCGGATCCAGTGGTCGCTCCACCGGTCCCCACTGTCATTTCGAGGTCTGGCTGCACGGGCGGCCGGTGAACCCTACGGCCTATGTGAGGTCCACCCGCGCCAATCGCGCCTGAGTGCCGTGTCGGGGCCTTGAAACGGGCATTCCGATCACAATCTGATTTGGCGTAATGCCGGGGCCGCCGTATCATCGGCGGCCTTCGTTTTTCTGCTGTGTCGCATCCATCCGCTGCCGCAGCCCTTTTCCGGATACTCAAACCCATGTTGCAACGCTTTCTGACCGGCATCTTTGGCAGCCGCAACGACCGCATCCTGCGTTCACTCGACAAGACGGTGGCAAAAATCAACGCCCTGGAGCCGCGCTTCACGGCGATGGACGATGCCGGATTGCGCGCCATGACCGATGAATTGCGCCAGCGCGTCGGCAACGGCGAATCGCTTGACGCGGTGCTCCCTGAAGCATTCGCGGTGGTTCGTGAAGCGGCGCGACGGGTGATCGGCCTGCGACATTACGACGAACAATTGGTTGGTGGCATGGTCCTGCACATGGGCAAGATTGCCGAGATGCGAACCGGCGAAGGCAAGACCCTAGTTGGCACCTTGCCGGTCTACCTGAACGCGCTCGCCGGAAAGGGCGTCCATGTGGTCACCGTCAATGACTACCTGGCCAAGCGTGACTCGGCGTGGATGGGGCGTATCTACAACTTCCTCGGCATGAGTGTCGGTGTCGTGTATCCCGGAATGGACCATGCCGACAAGCGTGGTGCCTATGCCGCCGACATCACCTATGGCACCAACAACGAATTCGGGTTCGACTACCTGCGTGACAACATGGCGCAAACCCGCGAGCAGCGCTACCAGCGCGGGCTCAGCTATGCGATTGTCGATGAGGTCGATTCGATCCTCATCGACGAGGCGCGCACGCCATTGATCATTTCCGGCCCGACCGACGAATCACCGCAGCTCTACATCAAGGTCAACCGCCTGGTGCCGAAGCTGGTGCGCCAGGAGAAGGAAGACAGCGCGGGCGATTTCTGGGTTGACGAAAAGCAGCGCCAGGTGCATCTGTCGGAAGCCGGCATGGAACACGCCGAAGCACTGTTGCGCGCCGACGGCATCATCGGCGAGGACGAAACCCTGTACGACAGCAAGCATCTTGCCGTGGTGCACCACCTGAACGCCGCGTTGCGCGCGCACTCCATCTATCAGAAGGATGTCGACTACATCGTGCGGGATGGCGAGGTCATCATCGTCGATGAATTCACCGGACGCACTCTTGCTGGCCGCCGCTGGTCGGATGGCCTGCACCAGGCGGTCGAGGCAAAGGAAGGCGTGCCGATCCAGCGTGAAAACCAGACCCTCGGCTCCATCACCTTCCAGAACTACTTCCGCCTGTACAAGAAACTCGCCGGCATGACCGGTACCGCCGACACCGAGGCCTACGAGTTCCAGTCGATTTACGGTCTGGAAGTGGTGGTCATCCCCACCCATCGGCCGATGGTGCGCAAGGACGAGGCGGATGTCGTGTTCCTCAAGGCCAAGAACAAGTACGACGCCATCATCGACGACATCCGTGACTGTTACGAACGCGGACAGCCGGTGTTGGTGGGCACCACTTCCATCGAAACCTCCGAGTACCTGTCCGGCCTGCTGCGCAAGGCGGGCATTCCCCATGAGGTTCTGAATGCCAAGCAGCATGAGCGCGAGGCGATCATCGTGGCACAGGCCGGGCGACCCGGTTCGGTCACCATTGCCACCAACATGGCCGGTCGCGGCACCGACATCGTGCTTGGCGGAAACCTCGAAGCGGAGCTTGAACTCTTGTCCAAGGAATCGGACGAAAGTGCGCGCGAACAGGCACGCGCGGAATGGACCGCCCGCCACGCCAAGGTCATGGAAGCAGGCGGTTTGCGCATCATCGGTACCGAGCGGCATGAGTCGCGACGCATCGACAACCAGTTGCGCGGTCGTTCCGGGCGCCAGGGCGACCCGGGTTCGAGTCGCTTTTACCTGTCGCTGGAAGACAATCTCCTGCGCATATTCATGGGCGAAAAGGTTGCCGGCCTCATGCGCATGTTCGGCATGAAGGAAGAAGACGCAATCCAGGATCGCATGGTCACCAAGCAGATCATGAACGCGCAGCGCAAGGTCGAAGCGCAGAACTTCGACTATCGCAAGAACGTGCTTGAATTCGACGATGTGGCCAATGACCAGCGCAAGGTCATCTACGAACAGCGCAACGAATTGCTGGAAAGCGAGGGCGTCGGCGAAACCGTGGCCAGCATCCGTGAGGATGTGTTTGCCGACCTGGTGCGGCGTTTCGTGCCGCCCAATTCGGTCGACGATCAATGGAACATCAGTGGCCTCGAGAAAGAACTGGAGTCGGAATTCGGACTCAAGCTGGACCTGCGTGGCTGGCTGTCCGAGCAGGAGGAAGTGGGGCCCGATGGCCTGCTGGCCCGCGTCGAAGACGCCGCGGCACGCCTGTTCCGGGAGAAGGAAGCCCTGCTTGGCGACGAGACCATGCGTTCGCTGGAAAAGCACGTGATGCTGTCGGTCGTGGACAATTGCTGGAAGGAGCATCTGACCAGCATGGACTACTTGCGCCAGGGCATTTACCTGCGCGGCTATGCGCAGAAGCAGCCCAAGCAGGAGTTCAAGCGCGAGTCATTCCTCTTGTTCGAACAAATGCTTGAGCGCATCAAGCATGAAGTCGTGCAATTGCTGGCACGCGTGCGCATCCGCAGCGAAGAGGAAGTGCAGGCCATGGAAGCCCAGCAGCGCGCACAGGCCGAAGCCCAGGCCCGATCCATGCAGTTCCAGCATGCCGCACCACCCGGATTCCAGGGTGAGGCGGAGAGCGCTGGAGAAGCGGAGCCCGCTGTTCGGGTGTCGACCCCTGTGCATCGCGATGCGCCGAAGGTCGGACGCAACGAGCCCTGTCCCTGCGGCTCGGGCAAGAAGTACAAGCAATGCCACGGGAGTCTTGGCTGATTCCCGCGACAGAATGGTTGCACCTTAAGCAGGCTGGTGCGGTCGACCAGCCGCAGACCGGCACAGGGTCCGACCCATGACGGATCGCGAAACGGCAGCACCCATTCACGTGGTTGCGGGTGTTTTGCGCGATACCCGGGGCAGGGTGCTTTTGACGCAGAGGCCGCACGGCAAGCAGCATGCCGGCTTGTGGGAATTCCCCGGCGGCAAGCTGGAAGCGGGCGAGTCCGCGCGGACTGCGCTCCAGCGCGAATTGCACGAAGAGCTTGGCATCGTTGCGGTGATTGGCCGGCGACGCATCGACGTGGCCGATGCCCATGTTCGACTTGATGCCTATGAGGTCGATCACTTTTCCGGGCCGATGCGCGGTCGCGAGAGTCAGGCGCTGGCCTGGGTTGATCCCTGGAAGATCGAATCACAGTGGCTGCCGCCCCTGGATTGGCCCATCGTTGCTTCAATCCGCTTGCCGGATCGCTATCTGATCACCCCGATTCCGGCTCCCGGCGGAGAAAGCGGCTTTCTGGATTCGATCGCGGCTGCACTCGACGCGGGCATTTGTCTGGTCCAGTTGCGTGCTCCGGGTTGGTCGCGGAATACCTTGGCGCCACTGGCGCGACGCGCACACGGCCTGTGTCGGGAGCGCGGAGCCCGACTACTTCTGAATGCCGATTTCGAGCTGGCCAGCGTGCTTGGCCTGGACGGTGTGCACCTTCCGTATCGGATTGCATCCAACTTGAACGAGCGGCCAATTCCTGCGTCCATGCTGCTCGGCGTCTCCTGCCATTCCCCGATGGAACTTGCGCACGCTGCGACCATGGGCGCCGATTTCGCCACCTTGTCGCCGATCCAGCCCACGGACAGTCATCCGCACTCCACACCCCTCGGTTGGGAAAACGCCGGAGATATGCTGGCATCAGCCAACCTCCCGGTTTATGCCCTCGGCGGATTGTCGGTCGATGACCTTGCGCATTCATTCGAGAACGGTTTCCAGGGCATTGCTGCCATCCGTGCGCTGTGGCCTTCGCTTCCGCCTCTGCGCTGAAGAATCGGCAACGAATCTCATATCGCGCCGACTGTGGCTGGAGCCGCCGATCCGACTGGCTTCGTCATTTCTCGCGAATTGCCGGTAATTGGCCCCTATGCCTTTCTGCTTCTGACGCTGGGATTGTTGGCCATGGCCTGGCAGCGTGAGCGACATCTGCGCAGGGAATAGCAGGCCTCAGTCCATGAGGGGATAAACAAGCCGGGCATCGCAAGATGCCCGGCTATTTTACGCGCTTGGCGCATTCCCAAAGTGCTGAAAATTCGCGGTCATCGACGCCCTCACCAACGAGTGGCAGCCTCCAGGCCAATTGCCTTGGGCGCTGCTTACCAGCCGGTAGCCGGAATCCCATTAGTGCCCAGGAAACGGGTTGAACCGACCGCGGGCAGTGTGGGGTGCCCTACACAACCTCAAAACCTGCCGGTCATCCGCTGTAGCCGCCCTGTAGTTGAACTGCATTTTTGCAAGAAATCCCGCTGGACTCTGGCTTGATCCACGGATAATGTTGCCGGATGCCGACCGCACCCTTGCGGCGGCTTCTCAAGGGGAAATCTATGAATCGTGTCCAAGCCCGGTGGCACAAGGGTGCGTTCGCCACTCTGTGCATCGTGTTCGTGCTGCTGTTCGTCATTCCACTGGGCGTCGTTGCCGCGCCGGTCCAGTTGCTTGAGTTCAACGCCCCGAATGAAATGGCCGAAAAGCCTGATGTCAGCCTGCCCGGTTTGGCGATTCCTGATGCGCTGACCGGCGGCACCAGCCTGCCCTTGGAAATCGAACCCAACGGCACTTCAGCGACGGCTACGCCCATTGGCGCCACCAGCACTCGCATCAAGGGTACGGTCTTCCCGGCTGCCGACGTCGATTTCTACTCGTTTACCGCAGCCGCCGGTGACCGCATCTATGCGGCAACCCAGACTTTGTCTGACGCCTCCGCCTCCGGCGACTCGACCTTGCAGTTGCTGGCCAGCGATGGCAGCACCCTGATTGAGGAAGATGCCAACGACGGCACCTTCAACGCCAGCAGCTCCAGTATCGCCGGCGTCCTGATCCCCACCGCAGGTACCTACTACCTGCGCGTGACCCACAACCTGGCAACGGGAACCATCCGACCCTATTTCCTCAATTTCACTCAGCAAAGCGCGGCGCCAACGCCGGAAGTTGAACCCAACCAGACTCAGGCAACCGCCACGCCGCTGCCGGCTTCCGGCCACGTTTCGGGTACGGTCAGCGCCGTGTCTCCGGGGGAATCCGATTTCTACAGCATCAATCTGGCCGCTGGTGACACCGTGTACCTCAGCCTGGACATGAATCCAGAGCGCGATGCCGCCGTGTGGAATGGACGACTCGGATTCGGCCTGTTCGGCAACGCGCCTGCCAACCAGATTCTCTTGGCCAACGATGCCAATACCGGCGCCACGGCAAGCAATCCCAATTCCGAGGCTTTCTTCTTCACGGTCAAGGACGCCGGCACTTATTTTGTCTATGTCGATTCCATCGTGGCCGCCGGAGTCGGTGCTACGGCCACCTACAATCTGAGCGTATCGGTTTTGCCCGCGCCGACGCCGGTCGGGGCCTGTACGACCTACACTTCGACCAATGTCCCGCAGACCATTCCGACCGGCCCCGGATCCGTCAGTTCGACCCTGACGATCCCCGGCAATCCGCGCATCGCCGATCTGAATGTTGAGCTCAATCTCGATCACACCTTCATGCAGGACATCGATGCCCATTTGATTTCGCCGGCGGGCAACGACAACGGCCTGTTCACCGATATCGGTGCAGCCACGGTCGGCGGGCCACAAACCTCGATGAACCTTGTGTTCGACGACGAAGCAGGCTTGCCTCCCGCATTTACCCTGAGCGCCTCCTTTCACGTTCAGCCGGAATTGGCCTACCGCCTGTCCTGGTTCGATGGCGAAGACGCCGGAGGCACCTGGACCCTGCAACTGCGCGATGACGCGACCGGAGACGGCGGTACGCTGAACAGTTGGAGCATCACCGTGTGCGAACCGCCGCCGCCGCCAAGCTGTCCGGCAGGTACGGCCTCGACGACTGTCTACTCGACGGATTTCGAATCCGGCGCAGCAGGATTCACGCACAGCGGAGCCGCCGACGAATGGGAGCTTGGCTTGCCAACGTTCGTGCCGATTACCACCTGCAACAGCGGTACCAATTGCTGGAAGACCGACCTGGACAACACCTACGACGCCAGTTCCAGCCAGGACTTGCTGTCGCCGAACATCAATCTGGCCGGATTGCAGCCGCCGGTACTGGTTCGTTGGTCGCAGCGCTACCACGTGGAGTCGAGGAACTTTGACGGCTATTCGGTTACTGCGCAGGAAGTGGGCGGAGCCAATCCGGTGCGCCTGTTCGAGTGGCTGGACGCCACCATGAACAACACGGTTGGCAATCCGGCAGTAACGATTGCAGAAAGTGCCGGCTGGGCGCAATTCACGCGTCAGGTCGATTCCTTGGCCGGCACCAACGCCGAGTTGCTGTTCCGCCTGACCAGCGACACCACGGTGCAATTGGCCGGCGCCGCCATTGACGACGTATCCGTCACGGCATGTCGTGCGTTGAGTGCTGACCTTTCCATCACCAAGACCGACGGTGTGACCACGGCGGTGCCGGGTGGCAATGTCACCTACACGATCACCGGCAGCAATGCCGGGCCGGATCCGGTGACCGGTGCGACCATTGCGGATACTTTCCCGGCTTCGCTCACCTGCACCTGGACTTGCGTCGGTGCCGGTGGTGGCACCTGCACGGCCGCGGGCTCGGGCAACATCAGCGATACGGTCAATCTGCCCACCGGTGGCAGCGTCACCTACACCGCGAGTTGCGCGATCAATGCCTCGGCAACCGGAACCCTGGTCAATACGGCGACGGTTTCGAGTTCGATCACCGATCCAACCCCGGGCAACAACTCGGCCACGGATACCGACACCTTGACGCCGCAAGCCGACCTGTCGATCACCAAGACCGATGGCGTGACAAGCGTGGTTGCAGGTGGTTCGACCATCTACACAATCACCGCCAGCAACGCCGGACCGAGCAACGCGCCCGGCAGCACGGTGGCCGATACCTTCCCGGCTTCGCTCACCTGCACCTGGACCTGCGTTGGAGCCGGTGGCGGCACCTGTACACCCGCCGGGGCAGGCAACATCAGCGATGTGGTCAATCTGCCCGCAGGCGGCTCAACCACGTTTACTGCGACTTGCAACATCTCGGCCGCAGCAACCGGCAGCATCGTCAATACGGCGACCGTCGCCGCCGCCGCAGGCGTGACGGATACCAACCCGGCCAACAATTCGGCAACCGATACCGACACCGTGCTTCCGCCGGGCGTTCTCGGCGTCAACCCGACCAGCATCGATTTCGGCACCATCGCCATCGGCGCTACCAGTGCGGCCCAGACGGTCACCCTCAGCAACACGGGTGGCAGTCCGCTGCAGGTCACCGCGCTGAGCGCAGCGGCGGCTCCTTTCGCCTTGAGCGGTGGTACTTGCGGTGCGGTGCCGTTCTCGATCGGTGTGGGGCTCTCGTGCACACTGGACTACACCTTCAGCCCGACCGTCAGTGGACCTGCCAGTCAGAACCTGACGGTAACCAGCAGCGTGGGCAATGGTGCCTTCTCGCTCACCGGCACCGGTGGAATCGGCATCATCGGTGTCCTCTCGGCAACGGTTGATTTCGGCAGTCTGGTGGTGGGTTCAAGCAGCCAGCTTGCGCTGACCATCCTCAATACCGGCACCGGTCCATTGCAGGTCACGGCCATTTCCACACCTTCGGCGCCCTTTGCCGAAGTGCCGGGCGGTACCTGCGGTGCCGTGCCCTTTGGCCTCGCGGCAGGTGCGAACTGCACGGTGCTGTACAGCTTCTCACCCGTGGCGCCTGGCCTCTTCAGCGAAGTCATTACGATCACGTCCGATGTCGGCACGGCGACGGCCACCCTGAGTGGTGAAGGCCTGAGGGGTGCTGTCGCACCCGTCGACCTCGACGTGCTGTCGAATTGGAGCAGTCTGCTGCTGATGATGATGCTTGGCATGGCCGCCCTGGTGGCGATGCGCCGCCACTACTGAGCAAAGTGAGCGCTTGAGTTGAAAACCCCGGGGCGCAAACCCCGGGGTTTTTTTATTGCCATGGATGGCATGTATGCCTGCAATGCAGGAGCAATTGCAGGCGATGGCCATGGATGGCATGTATGCCTGCAATGCAGGAGCAATTGCAGGCGATGGCCATGGATGGCATGTATGCCAGGAATGCAGGAGCAATTCCTGGCGATGCCATGGATGGCATGTATGCCAGGAATGCAGGAGCAATTCCTGGCGATGCCATGGATGGCATGTATGCCTGCAATGCAGGAGCAATTGCAGGCGATTGCCATTGAAGGGATGGCATGCCTTCCTGAAATTCCGCCCACAATGCCCTGCGTGATGCTCAACCAGCCAGTTGCAGATAGCGTCGATGCAGCAGTTCGACTGCGGCCTTGAGCGAATCCGGATCGGCGCGGTTGTCGATCACGTCGTCGGCTGCGGCCAGACGTTGTTCGCGCGTGGCTTGGGCATCCAGCATCGCTTCGGCCTGTTCACGGCTGATGCCGTCGCGTGCAATGAGGCGGTCAATCTGGGTTTCGCGTGGCACATCCACCACCAGTACGCGATCCACCCATGCGTAGTCTCCGGATTCGACAAACAGCGGAATGACCAGCATCACATAGGGGCCGCCGGCTGCTTGTGCGCGCGACTTGAGCGTTGCACGCACGCGCGGATGGATGATGGATTCCAGTGTTCGCCGCGCAGGTGCGTCGGCAAACACCCGCTCTCGCATCGCCTTGCGGTCCAATGTTCCGTCCGCAGTCAAGGCGGACGTGCCGAATGCCTCGACGATCCGGGCCAGGCCTTCGCTGCCCGGCGCCACCACTTCGCGTGCGATCAGGTCGGCATCGAGTATCTCGACGCCCAGTGCGGCAAACAGGCGCTCGGCCGTGGACTTGCCGGATGCGATGCCGCCGGTCAAAGCCACCGTGTACATGGTCAGTCGTTCCGCAAGTGGCGATGGCGATTGACTTCATCGCGCATGTTGTGAGTGGCCCGGCGCGCGGCCTCGGCGAAATCATCGCCGCTGCTTGCGTAGAGAATGGCGCGCGAGGAGCTGATCATCAGGCCATTGCCGTCGCCAGTGGATCCGTGGCGCATCACCGCTTCGATATCCCCGCCCTGTGCGCCGATACCGGGCACCAGCAGCGGCATGTTGCCGACCCGCGCGCGGACCTGGCCCAATTCTTCAGGCCAGGTGGCGCCGGTGACCAGCGCGCAATTGCCGTTGCCGTTCCAGTCGCGCGCGATGGTTTGCGCCACCCGCAGGTACAGTGGCAAACCACCGCAATCGAGATTCTGGAAATCCGCCCCGCCGGGGTTGGAGGTGCGACAGAGCAGGATCACACCCTTGTCCGCGCGATCAAGAAAGGGCTGGATGGAATCCTTGCCCAGGTAGGGATTGAGGGTGACCGCGTCGGCGCGATAACGGTCGAAGGCTTCGCTGGCGTATTGCTGCGCGGTGGAGCCTATATCGCCGCGTTTGGCATCGAGGATCACCGGCACGCCAGGGTGTGCATCGTGGATGTGCGCGATCAGGCGCTCCAGTGCACCTTCCGCACGCAGCGCGGCAAAATGCGCAATCTGTGGTTTGAAGCAACACACGAGGTCAGCCGTGGCATCGACGATGGCGCGGCAGAAGTTGAATACCCCATCCGTATCAGTCGCAAACTTCGCGGGAAAGCGCGCAGGTTCCGGATCCAGTCCAACACAAACCAGCGAATCGTTGCGCTGCCATGCCGCGCGCAGGTTTTCCATGAATGTCATGACTGGATTCCCTTGGCTGCGGATGCAATGGGAGAACGGACGTCAGAGATCAAAAACAGGAGATCGGAGATCAGAGACCGGGAAACGCGGGAGCGAGCCTCTCTGATCTCCGATCTGCGTCCGCCGATCTCGACCATCAAACCAACTTCTTGTAACGCAAACGGTGTGGACTTGCCGCCTCATCACCGAGACGCCGCTTCTTGTCTTCCTCGTACTCGCGATAGTTGCCCTGGAAAAATTCGACGTGGGAATCGCCTTCAAAGGCGAGGATATGCGTTGCGATGCGGTCGAGGAACCAACGGTCGTGCGAGATGACAAAGGCATTGCCGGGGAACTCCAGCAGCGCATCTTCCAAGGCACGCAGGGTTTCGATGTCCAGATCGTTGGAGGGCTCGTCCAGCAGCAGCACGTTGCCGCCCTGCAGCAGGGTCTTGGCCAGATGCAGGCGACCGCGCTCGCCACCGGACAGGGTGCCGACCAGTTTCTGCTGGTCAGGACCCTTGAAGTTGAAGCGGCCGATGTAGGCGCGTGACTGGATCTCGATGCCGTTGATGGTGAGGATGTCGGCACCGCCGGAAACTTCCTGGAACACGTTGTGGTTGCCTTCGAGCTTCTCGCGGCTCTGGTCCACGTAGGCGATCTTGACCGTCGGGCCCTTCACGATTTCACCCTGGTCGGGTTTTTCCTGGCCGGTGATCATCTTGAACAGGGTCGATTTGCCCGCGCCGTTCGGTCCGATGATGCCGACGATGGCTCCCGGCGGCACGACGATGCTGAGATCATCGATCAGCAGGCGGTCGCCGAAGGACTTGGACACGCCCTTGAACTCGATTACCGAGTTGCCGAGGCGCTCGCCCGGCGGGATGAAGATCTCGTTGGTCTCGTTGCGCTTCTGGTAGTCGACCGATTGCAGTTCCTCGATGCGCGAAAGACGGGCCTTGCCCTTCGAGCGTCCGCCCTTGGCGTTCTGGCGTGCCCATTCCAGCTCGCGCTGGATGGCTTTCTGGCGCGCCTTTTCCTGGCTTTCTTCCTGCTTCAGGCGTTCGTCCTTCTGTTCCAGCCACGAGGAGTAATTGCCCTTCCAAGGAATGCCACGGCCGCGATCCAGTTCAAGGATCCATTCGGCGGCGTTGTCGAGGAAGTAGCGGTCGTGGGTGACGGCCACCACGGTGCCGGGGAAATCGGCAAGGAAATGTTCCAGCCATTCGACGGACTCGGCATCGAGGTGGTTGGTGGGTTCGTCCAGCAACAGCATGTCGGGCTTGGACAGCAGCAGGCGGCACAGTGCCACGCGTCGCTTTTCACCACCGGACAGTTTGCCGACGTTGGCATCCCAGGGCGGCAGGCGCAGGGCATCGGCGGCGACTTCGAGCTGGCGTTCGAGCGCGTGCGCATCGGAGGCGGCCAGGATGTTCTCCAGACGCTGCTGTTCGGCGGCCAGCTTGTCGAAATCCGCGCCTTCCTCGGCATAGGCCGCGTAAACCTCGTCCAGGCGCGCCTGCGCGTTCATGATCTCGGATACACCTTCCTCGACCACCTCGCGCACGGTTTTGTCCGGATCCAGCTTGGGCTCCTGTTCCAGATAGCCGATCTTGATGCCGGGTTGCGGCCGCGCCTCACCCTGATAGTCGCTGTCCACACCGGCCATGATGCGCAGCACCGTCGACTTGCCGGCGCCGTTCAGGCCGAGCAGGCCGATCTTGGCGCCCGGGAAAAACGACAACGAAATGTCCTTGATGATCTGGCGCTTGGGCGGAACGATCTTGCTCACGCCAATCATGGTGTAGATGTACTGCATGCCAACTCCGCTTGTGCAGGTAACCACCGCGGCCAGCAGGGGCCGCGCAGGTCGGGAAAAATGGGGTCGGCAATTATCGCTGATTGGGGAAGCCGCGAACAGGGAAGAGTCGGGAATCGATGTTTGCTGCCTCTCCCGCCAGCGGGAGAACAGCAGCGGGCGTAGCAATGTGAATCACCTCTCCCGCTGGCGGGAGAACAGCAGCGGGTGCAGCAATGTGAATCACCTCTCCCGCTGGCGGGAGAACAGCAGTGGGCGCAGCAATGTGAATCACCTCTCCCGCTGGCGGGAGAGGTCGCGCCAAGGGCGCGGGTGAGGGTGGGATCTGGGCTCGCTCGAAGGTTCGTACTTGCGCGTTGCACCACCCTCACCCCGACCCTCTCCTTTATGCCCTCTGGGTACGCCAGCGGGAGAGGGAGGGACAGATGCTCGCATCGAATCCCGAATCCCGGCATTCAACAGTCGAACGGTTGCTCAAATCCAATCCCGGCTTCAGTCACAGTCGCGCCAACTGCTCGCGCAAGCCATCCAGCGAAGTTCTGAACTCCGTGACACGATGGCGTTCTTGATCGACAACCTGCGCCGGTGTCTTGTCGCTGAAATTGGCCAGTTTCTTTTCAGCTTTGGCGAGTTCGCCTTCCAGACGCGCAATTTCGCGGGCCAGGCGTGCCTTCTCGGCGTCAATGTCAATCAGGCCGGCCAGCGGAATCAGCACGCGCAACTCGCCGATGATGGCCGAAGCCGAGGCCGGTTCCTGTTGCCCGGCGTCCAACCAGGCTTGCGATTCGGTGCGGGCGAGGAAGGCAATCTGCCCGGCAAAGCGTTCCACGCGCGCACGATCAGTAGCATTGCCCTTGGCAAACAACAACGGAATCTGCTTGCCGGGTGCAATGTTCATCTCGCTGCGGATGCGGCGGATTTCGCCGAGCACGGATTTGAGCCATTCGATATCGTTGACGGCTGCGGCTTCGGCGGTGAATTCCCCGGCCTGCGGGTACGGACGTGAGGCTACCGAGTTGCCCTGAATGCCGAGCTTCGGAGCAACGGATTGCCAGATTTCCTCGGTGATGAACGGCGTGATCGGGTGCAGTGCACGCAGGATGGCTTCCAGCACGCGCAGCAGGGTGCCGCGGGTGGAGGCGGCAGCAGCGGCATCCTCGCCATTGAGCGCGGGTTTGCTGAGTTCCAGGAACCAGTCGCAGTAATCATTCCAGACAAACTCGTACAGCGCCTGCGCGACCAGATCGAAGCGATACAGCTTCATCTGTGCTTCAACTTCGGCGAGCGTGCGCGCGAGCCGCGAGAGAATCCAGTGCTCGGCTGCGGTAACCGGAGAGCCCCTCTCCCCGCGGGAGAGGGGTTGGGGTGAGGGTGCGCAAGTGTCGATGCGGTTGGCTTCGCAAGTACCCTCACCCGTCGCTGTCGCGCCACCCTCTCCCGGTGGGAGAGGGGAAGCATTCATCAACACGAAACGCGCGGCGTTCCACAGCTTGTTGCAGAAGTTCTTGTAGCCTTCGGCGCGCTTGAGATCAAAGTTGATGGTACGGCCATACGTTGCCAGCGCGGCAAAGGTGAAGCGCATTGCGTCGGCGCCAACGGCCTCGATGCCTTCCGGATAATCCTTGCGGATGCGCTTTTCCACTTTCTCGCGCACCTGCGGAATCAGCAGGGATGCGGTGGATTTCTTGACCAGCGATTCGAGGTCGATTCCGTCGATCAGGTCCAGCGGGTCAATCGTGTTGCCCTTGGACTTGGACATCTTCTGGCCTTCCGCATCACGCACGATGGCGTTGATGTAGACCTCGCGGAACGGTACCTTGCCAGTGAAATACTGGGTGGCCATGACCATGCGCGCGACCCAGAAAAAGATGATGTCGAAGCCGGTGACCAGTACCGCACTGGGAATGAAATGTTGGTCACCTCTCCAGTCCGCCACAACGATGTTGCCTTCCTTGACCGGGCCTTCGGCCGGCCAGCCCATGGTGGAAAACGGCCACAGTGCCGATGAGAACCAGGTATCGAGCACGTCCTGATCTTGCGTGAGCTTGCCCACAGGCGCGGTGTCGCTGTGCGCAATGGCATCGGTCTCGTTTTCGCCGACGAAGATGTTGCCGGCTTCGTCGTACCAGGCGGGAATCTGATGACCCCACCAGAGCTGGCGGCTGACACACCAGTCCTGGATGTTCTCCAGCCATTGGTTGTAGGTGCTTGACCAGTTGTCCGGCACGAAACGGATCTCGCCGTCGCGCACGGCGGCGAGTGCCGGTTCGGTGATGGCCTTGCGCCCGCCAGGGCCGGGTTTGCCGTCAACGCGCGTTTCGCTAGTGAGATCTAGAAACCACTGGTCGGTCAGCATCGGCTCGATCACCGCATCGCTGCGCTGGCTGATCGGCACCTGCAACTTGTGCTTTTTCGTTTCCACCAGCAGGCCGAGGACTTCCAGGTCGGCGAGCACGGCCTTGCGCGCGGCAAAGCGATCCAATCCGCGATATTTCTCGGGCGCGTTGTCGTTGATCTTGGCATCAAGACTCAGCACGGTGATTGGGGTGAGCTTGTGGCGCGCGCCAATCTGCCAGTCATTGAAATCATGTGCCGGGGTGATCTTCACGCAGCCGGTACCGAATTCGCGCTCGACGTAGGCATCGGCAATCACCGGAATCTCGCGATCACACAGCGGCAGTTTGAGGGTCTTGCCGATCAACGCCTGGTAGCGTTCGTCCTCCGGATGCACGGCCACGGCGACGTCGCCGAGCATGGTCTCCGGACGTGTGGTGGCCACCACCAGACCTTCGCCGCCATCGCTGGCCGGATAACGGATCGACCACAGCGAGCCGTCCTTTTCCTCGTTGTTCACTTCCAGGTCGGACACTGCCGTCATCAGCACCGGGTCCCAGTTGACCAGGCGACGGCCGCGATAGAGCAAGCCATCGCGATACCACTGCACGAACACGCGGCGCACCGCGGCGGATAGGCCTTCGTCCATGGTGAAGCGTTCACGCGACCAGTCGATGGAGGCGCCGAGGCGACGCATCTGGTTGCTGATCGTCGAACCGGACTGTTCCTTCCATTGCCAGACGCGCTGGATGAAGGCCTCACGGCCCAGGTCATGCCGAGTCTTGCCGTCGGCGGCGAGCTGGTTCTCGACGATCTTCTGGGTGGCGATGCCGGCATGATCGGTGCCGCCCTGCCACAGGGTGCGCGAACCGCGCATGCGCTGGTAGCGACACAGCGCATCCATGATGGTCTGCTGGAAGGCATGCCCCATGTGCAGGGTGCCGGTCACGTTCGGCGGCGGCAGCAGGATGCAGTAGGGATCGCCATCGCCCTGAGGCTTGAATGCGCCACTGGCTTCCCAGGCGGCATACCACTTGGGTTCGATCTGACCGGGTTCGAAGCTTTTGTCCATTTTGATGCCGGGATTCGGGGTAAAGAGATCAGAGATCGGGGTTAGGGATCGGGGATCGGGGATCGGGTAAGAGAAGATGAGAGAGCTGGGTGACTCTTGGAATGCTGGAAACATGCTCTTGCCAAACCCGAATCTCCGATCTCCGATCTCCGATCTCGGCTCTCAATCACATATCATGCTTGTTCAGTTCATAGCCGCGTCGCTTGTACTCGCTCCAGCGTGCGCGTGAGCCATCGCGCTCGGCCGGGTCGGCGGCGACCACTTCCAGTACCCGTTCGTGCTTGCCCAGCGCACAGGTGTCGCGCAGGTTGATGGCCAGCGGGCGTTCTTCAACGACGATGGATGGCGGCACGATCAGCACCGGGGTGATTGCGTCTTCGTCGTCACCGGCTATCTGGTGCGGAATGAAGGCGTCATCGGAAAACTCCCAGAGTTTCGCATCCAGCAGTTCGGCCTGATCCTGCGAGCGCGCCAGGATCACCGTGGCCTGTGCGTTGGCAAACGCGCGTCGCGCCAGTTCGCAGACAAGCAGCAGGGGATCATCGCGAAAGCGCGGTTTGGCAATAAGGTAGAAATCCGCGCGCGGCATGGCTCACAAACCGACAGGCGCGACAGCGGGAGGATTGATCAGTCCCATCAGCGTGGCGCCCACGGCAGAGGCCACCGCGCAGCCGAGCACAAGGCCGTAGAAGTTGAGGATCGGCGACAGGCGCCCGCCGGCGGGGCGTGTCTTGTACAGGTAATAGGGCACGAAAACCGCGGCCAGCAGGATGACGCCGATGTTCAGCCACAGAGGGCGGCGAATGTCACGCTCGGCACTGTCGGCAGAAAGCCAACGGAAGCCGAAGATGAAGAGCAAGACGTTGCCAACCAGCTGGATGGTAAGCGGCATGCCTCCTGGTGGATTACCGGGCAAGAATGCCATGATCAGAATGCCCATGATCAGCGAAACGCCGAACATGGCCGCGATTGCGGTTGATTTCTGACGCTGCCAGGTCGTCGCTTGTTCGTTCATGCGCAGCGGTCGATCAGGTACTGGGTCAAGAGGGGCACGGGGCGGCCCGTGGCGAGGCCCTTGCGTCCCTCGTTCCAGGCACTGCCGGCAATATCCAGATGGGCCCAGCGATAGCCGCTGGTGAAGCGCGAGAGGAAGCAGGCCGCGGTGATGGCGCCGGCGTACTTGCCGCCGAGGTTGGCGACATCGGCAAAGGCGGAATCAAGCGAGGATTGGTAGTCCGCCCACAGCGGCAGCCGCCAGGCGCGATCCAGGGTGCGGCTGCCGGCATCAAGCAATTGCGCGGCAAGGTCCTCATCCTCGCTCATCAGACCGCTGGCGTACTTGCCGAGCGCAACCACGCAGGCACCGGTCAGGGTGGCCGCATCGATGATCACTTGCGGCTCGAACTTCTGCGCGTAGGTCAGCGCATCACACAGGATCAGGCGACCTTCGGCATCGGTATTGAGCACCTCGATGGTCTGCCCGGACATGCTGGTCAGCACGTCGCTGGGGCGATAGGCGTTGCCGTCCGGCATGTTTTCCACGGCGGCGGCAATGCAGACCAGGTTGAGCGGCAAGGCCAGCTCGACGGCGGCGAGGAAGGTGCCGAGCATGCCGGCGGCACCGCACATGTCGAATTTCATCTCCTCCATACCGGCACCGGGCTTCAGCGACAGGCCGCCGGAGTCGAAGGTGATGCCCTTGCCGACCAGTGCGTAGGGCTTGGCGTTGCCACCACCGTTCCAGCGCAGCACGATCAGCTTTGGCGCGTTGGCCGAGCCACGTGCGACACCCAGCAGGGAGCCCATGCCGAGCTTTTCCATGTCCTCGCGTTCAAGCACCTCGCATTCCACGCCGGCATGTTCGGCAGCCAGCGCACGCGCTTGGGTGGCGATATAGGCGGGATTGCAGATGTTCGGCGGCAGGTTGCCCACTTCACGCGCAGGGCGCACGCCACGCGCGATGGCGGTGGCTTGCTGCAAGGCTTGGTCGGCGCCTTCACCGACAAACGCAATCGATGCAAGTTCTGCCTTGGCGGATTTTTCCTTGGGCTTGAAGGTGGCGGTGTAGCGGTAGGCCTGATGATCGATCGCCAATGCGGCGGTTCGCGTTAGCCAGGAGGCATCGCGTCCAACCACTTCGATTTCCGTGAGCCAACAGATGGCCGAGACAACCGGCAGGTTGGACAGCGCGCGACCGGCCTCGTCCAGGGCGCGATTGAAGGCGGCGGCATCGAACTTGGCTTGCTCGCCGAGTCCGACCAGCAGCACGCGCTCTGCTGCGATCCCCGTCAGTGTGTGCAACAGCCAACTGCTGCCGAGCTTGCCATTGACATCACCGTTGCCGATCAGGCGCTGGATGGCGCCCGAGGTCGCTGCATCAATCCGTTCCGCGGCACTGGTCAGTCGGCCGTCGGTAAAAACACCAACCACGGCGCAGGGCGTGGCGGCCGTTTCGGGCGAAGCCTGGGTCATGCTGAACGATAGGGTCATCAGAGGTTCCGGATCGGTCACGAAGAAAGGGGTTCGCACGCGGGCATGTCGGGGCCGGTAGAATCAACCCTCGAAGCGCGTTCCGCAGGGGGCGCGAAACCCTGCATTCTAAGGCAATCCGTCCCTTTGCTGCGCATCATCGACCGATACCTGCTGCGCGAACTCGTGCTGACCGTACTTGCGGTTGCGGCGGTGCTGCTCTTGATCAGCATCGGCGAGACCGTGATCGCCGTGCTCAACCAGGTCACCAGCGGTCGGGTTCCCGCTGATCTGCTGGCTGTCATGATCAGCCTGCGCGCGGTCGGCAGCCTCAATGTCCTCGTGCCATTGGCGATTTTCCTCGGTGTGCTGATGACCTACGGGCGCCTGTATCGCGACAGCGAGATGGCGGTGCTGAGCGCCTCGGGCCTCGATGTGAGCGGCATGCTGCGCCCGCTGGCACTGGTGGCCGTGCCCACTGCGATCCTGCTCAGCTTGATCGCGTTCTGGCTTGCGCCGGCGGCGGTCAGGCTTTCCCAGCAACTGGTCGATGAAGCCAACCGCTCGCTGCTCATTGCCGGCCTCGAACCGGGACGCTTCGTGTCCCTGCCCGGGCGTGATGGCGTGATTTATGTCGGCGAGATGTCCGCGGATGGCTCCAGATTCAGCCGCATGTTCGTCGAGAGCGAACCGATGGAGGCCGACGGCTCCTCGCAAATCAATATTGTCACCGCAAGCTCCGGTGAGCTTTTCCGGGATACGCCGGGTGGCGACCGCTTTCTTGCCTTGAGCAACGGATTTCGTGTCGAAGGCCGACCCGGGCAGGATGATTTCCGCCTGCTGCGATTCGAGCGCAACGACATCAAGTTGTCCGAAAACGAAACCGTCGACAATTCGGAATCGGTCAAGCGGGCGTCACCCACATCGGTCCTGTGGCGAAGCAGCGACCCGCTGTTGACTGCCGAATTGCATTGGCGCCTCGCGCCGGTGCTTTCGGTGCTGGTGCTGGCATTGCTCGCGGTTCCCATGGCACGCACCAGCCCACGCCAGCCGCGCTACGGCAATCTCATTGTTGCCGTGCTGGGCTACATCATCTACGCCAACAGCCTGGCCCTGGGCCGCTCATGGATGGCGCAGGGCAAGTTGTCGGCGCTGTGGGGATTCTGGTGGGTGTATCTGCCGACCCTCGTCCTGGCGATCTGGTTGATCCGACGTGGCCAGCGCCTGCGCCAGAAACGGAGCGCGCGGTGAGAAACGGACCGATCAAGCGCGTCGATCGGCTGGTTGGGCTTTCCGTGCTGGGCGCGGTGGGGCTCACCTGGTTCGTGCTGGTGGCCTTCGATGCCTTCACCATTTTCGTGGGTGAGCTCAACGATGTCGGTCAAGGCAGCTACACCGTGGCCAAGGCCATCAGCTACACCTTGCTTACGGTTCCGCGACGACTCTATGAGATGTTCGGCTACGCCGCCCTGATCGGGGGCCTGCTCGGCCTCGGCGGCCTGGCCGGAACCGGCGAATTGACCGCCTTGCGCGCGGCGGGACTGTCCAAACTGCGCATTTGCGTGTCGGTGGTGATCACACTTTTTGCGCTGACCCTTTGCGTGGCTGTGCTCGGTGAAACCCTGGCGCCCTGGGGAGATCGCAGCGCCAAGGCGCTCGCGCTGGGTGCCAAATCCAAGGACATCACCCTGGCCAAGGGCGGCAGCGTGTGGGCGCGTGATGGCGACACCGTGATCAATGCGGGCAGTGGCCGTACGCGCGAATCCGAATCCGGGACGGTGGTCGATCTCAATCGCGTGCGCGTGTTCGAGTTCGATCAACAAGGCCGTTTGTCGATCCTTTCGGTGGCCGCGCGTGCGGAGCATCGCCTCGGCAAGTGGACCTTGTTTGATCTCAGACGCACGGTGTTCGGCGAAGCCTCGGCCAGCAGCACCGAGGCAGCCCAGATGGATTGGCCATCGGGGCTTGACCCGGACCTGCTGGCGCTGAGCATCGTCAAACTCGACTACCTCAACCTGGCTGCGCTCGCGCGCAACATCGCCTATCTCGAACGCAACAACCAGGATGCCGGCAAGTTCCACGAAGCCTGGTGGGCGCGCGCGTTTTATCCGGTGAACCTGCTGGTACTGGCGTTCTGCGCATTGCCGTTCGCCTTCGGCACCCTGCGCAGCGGTGGCATGGCCAAGCGCCTGTTTGTCGGCATCGTGCTTGGCATCGGCTTCTACTTCCTGCAACGCACGGTGGTCAGCATGGGCTCGGTCTATGGCCTGCCACCCGCATTGGCGAATGCCTTGCCACCGCTGATGCTGATTGCCGGTTCGACGCTCTGGTTCCGAAGGAATGCCTGATTGTTCGGGGCGCGGAGATCGGAGATCGGGGATCGGGGATCGGGGATCGGAGATCGGAGATCGGAGATCGGAGATCGGGGATCGGGGATCGGAGATCGGAGATCGGGGATCGGGGATCGGGGATCGGAGATCGGAGATCGGAGATCGGAGATCGGAGATCGGAGATCGGAGATCGGAGATCGGGGATCGGGGATCGGGGATCGGGGATCGGGGATCGGGGATCGGGGATCGGGGATCGGGGATCGGGGATCGGGGATCGGGGATCGGGGATCGGGGATCGGGGATCTGGGATCGGGGATCGGG
>SHNG01000053.1 GCA_004295005.1 Gammaproteobacteria bacterium | reverse complement strand
GGAGGTGCCGTGGTGGTGTTGAACGGAACCACCACCAGCACCGGACTGACCACGACAGGCTCCAAGGTCTGGCGTCCGGGCACCCAGGGCATAGCGGGTGATTGCGCAGTCGCAGACAGCTTTGGTGGCAGCCTTGCCGCTGGCGAATTCGGTGACCGCGGTTTCCTCGAAACCAACCATGACGATCTCGCCATCGGTGCCTACGGCAGCAATGGCGACCAGGGTGCCGTGCATGTGATCTACGGAAGCGATAGCGGACTCGATGCCGCCGGCAATCAGTTCATCCAGCCTCCTTCGCTACCTGCTGTTTCGGACGCTGGAAGGTTCGGATTCACCCTGGCTGTTGGTCGCCTCGGCTACGAATGCAATGGTCTCGACTGCACGGGTGACAGCCTGGTCGTTGGCGCACCGTTTGCGACGGTGGATGGCGTGGACAATGCCGGTGCAGTTTGGGTGTTTGACTCCGGCAGCGATGCCGAAGGCCTGCTTGTCTCAAGCGCCAAGCCCATCCTGCCGAGCGCAGCGCTCAAGATTGGCGGCCCACATACAAACGACCAGTTCGGCAACGGCCTCGCCATCGGCGATTTCAATGGCGATGGTCGTGATGACCTGGCCATCGGTGCCTATCTCTACGACGATGGCGGAGACACGGACTCCGGTGCCGTGCAGGTGCTGTACCAGAGCGACATCCTGTTCAAGGATGGATTCGAGTCCAGCAACTGAATCGAGCGCCTGTGCACGGCACGCTGCCGACGGCACCCAACGTGGGGACATGCCGATCCGTTGGCACAGGCGCGACCACTCGCCGCAAGGCGATTTGCCAGAGGCGCGGGATGAAACGGCTAGCATGGGGCATTTCGTGAACGGGACTGCCCCATGCCCCCACCCGAATCGGCTCCGCAGGATCTGGCCAGGCGCGTCCTCTCGCTGCTTGACCTGACCAGCCTCGGCGAGGACGACCAACCCGAACAGATCGAAGCCCTGTGCGCCCGGGCCCAGGCCTACGGTGCAGTGGCGGCGGTGTGCGTGTATCCGGAGCACATCACCACGGCGCGTCGTGCGCTTGGGAATTCGACGGTCAGGATCGCCACCGTGGTCAATTTTCCCGACGCGGGCAGTGACCCAATGCGCGTGGCACGGGAAACCCGTCGTGCACTGGCGGCCGGTGCCGATGAGATCGATTTGGTAATGCCCTGGCCTGCATTCTGCCGGGATGAGGTCGCATCCGTGCGTGCAGTGATGATGGCCACGCGCGAAGCCTGCAGTGCAGGCCAAGCCGTCAAGCTGATCCTGGAGACCGGCGAACTGGCCACGCCCGAGCGCATTCGCGCGGCCAGCGAACTGGGTATCCAATGCGGCATGGACTTCCTCAAGACCTCGACCGGCAAGGTCAAAATCAATGCCACGCCGCAAGCCGCCACGATCATGCTGGACGTGATTGCCGCGCACGGAGGAGCTTGCGGTTTCAAGGCCGCCGGCGGCATCCGCAGCCTCGCGGACGCCGAACTGTACATGGCGCTGGCACGCGAGCGCCTAGGCGACGCATGGATCACCCCAAGCCATTTCCGCATCGGCGCCAGTTCGCTCTACGACGCCCTGATTCCCCTGTTGCGGGCGAAATGAACGGATCTGCCACTCGGTTGATCCGTCTGAAGCGTGAGGGCATCTCGTTCGATGCCGCGCAGTGCACCGAGATCGCGAACGCCATCGCCCGGGATGTCTGGAGCGAGTCCCAGATCGGTGCCTTCGCCATGGCGGTGGCGTGTCGCGGCATGAACGATGGCGAGTGTCGTGACTTCACCCTCGCCTTGCGTGACTCGGGCCGACACCTGCGCTGGGAAGGTCTGCCCGGCCCGGTGTTGGACAAGCATTCGACCGGCGGCGTGGGCGATTGCGTCAGTCTTGCCCTGGCGCCTTTGCTGGCCGCCTGCGGCGCGTATGTGCCGATGATTTCCGGCCGCGGACTCGGTCACACCGGCGGCACCCTCGACAAGCTCGAAAGCCTCGGCGGTTACACGGTCAATCCCGCTCCCGGGCTCCTGCGGCGCGTGGTTGAACAAGTCGGTTGTGCCATCGTCGGCCAGAGCACCGATCTGGTTCCGGCCGACCGTCGCCTGTACGCAATCCGCGATGTCACCGCCACGGTGGACGTACCCGAGCTGATGGTGGCTTCGATTCTGTCCAAGAAGCTCGCCGGCGGCGCACAGGCCCTGGTACTGGACATCAAGACCGGCAGCGGTGCGCAGACGCCCGACGAAAGCACCGCCATCGCCCTGGCCGGGCGCATGCAACAGGTGGCCGAAGGCAGTGGTCTGCACCTTGCCACCGCGCTCACCGACATGGGCCAGGTGCTGGGCCGTTGCGCCGGCAATGCGCTGGAGGTGCGCGGCATCCTCGACTTGCTGTGCCAGCGTCCAACCTGTCCACGCCTGCGCCAACTCACGCTGGAACTGTCGGCACGCCTGCTCTGCATGGGCGGCTGTGCGATCGATCGGGAGCAGGCGCTGACGCGACTGCAAGGCGCGCTGGACTCGGGCGCTGCGGCCGAACGTTTTGCGCGCATGGTGGCGATGCTGGGCGGACCCCATGATCTGCTCGAACATCCGGCGCTGCACCTGCCGCTGGCACCGTTGCAGGTTCCGGTACGGGCCGAACAGGACGGCATCATCCAGGCCATCGACGTGCGCGCCCTGGGTGAATGCGTGGTCGATCTGGGGGGCGGGCGACGCTCTACCGATGCACCCATCGACCACGCCACCGGCCTGGCTGAAGTGCGTGGCCGCGGTGCGCTTGTTCATCGTGGTGAAGCCCTGGCCATCGTGCACGCACGCAGCCGATCGCAGGCCGAGGGAATCGCTGCTCGTGTGCGCTCGGCGTTTCGCATCGGTTCGCAAGAGCCTGCCCTGGCACCCCTGTGCCGATGGCTGCCTTCGCGTACGCAAGGCGACTTTGCATGAGGCGCGCGATCTGGCTGGTGCTGGACTCCTTTGGTCTGGGCGCAGCACCGGATGCCGCGTTGTTTGGTGACGAAGGTGCCGACACCTACGGCCATATCGTGGCGGCCTGTGCGCAAGCCAGCCGTGGTCCCTTGCGCTTGCCGAACCTGGATCAATTGGGCCTGGCGCATGCCCACGCCCAGGCACACGGCTTGCCTGCGCCCAAGCTGGCGTGGCCGCATGGCTGCTGGGGACACGCAATCGAACAGTCCGCCGGCAAGGACACTCCATCCGGGCATTGGGAATCGATGGGCGTGATCCTGCATGAACCCTTCGGTTTCTTTCCGCCCGGCGACACCGCTTTTCCAGCGGAACTCCTGGCCGCCCTGATCCGCGAAGCCGATTTGCCCGGCGTTCTTGGCAACTGCCATGCCCCCGGCACCGAAATCATCGCGCGCCTGGGAGCCGAGCACATGGCCAGCGGCAAGCCCATCGTCTACACCTCGGCCGATTCGGTGTTCCAGATTGCCGCCCACGAGGAATGCTTCGGCCTGCAACACCTGTATGACACCTGTGCGATTGCGCGCCGCCTGTGCGACCGCTGGAACATCGGCCGGGTGATTGCACGACCCTTCATCGGCACGCCGGCCTCGGGATTTCAGCGGACCGGCAATCGTCACGACTACAGCCTGCCTCCCCCTGCACCCACGCTGTTTGACATCGCCCTCGAACACGAACGCGAGGTTGTCGGTATCGGCAAGATCACCGACATCTTCGCCCATCGCGGCATCAGCCGCAGCGTGACGGCCAACGGCCACGATGCACTGTTCGACGCCACCCTCGCGGCAATGGACACGGCAGCCGATGGTGCACTGATCGCCACCAACTTCGTCGACTTCGACAGCGTCTATGGCCACCGCCGCGATGTGTTTGGCTACGCCGCAGCCCTGGAAGCCTTTGATGCACGCTTGCCGCAGCTGTATCAGGTCATGCAAGCCGAAGATCTTCTGGTGCTCAGCGCCGACCACGGTTGTGACCCGACCTGGCCCGGCAGCGACCACACCCGCGAAGCCAGCCCGGTACTGGCCTTCGGTCGCACCTTGACAGCACGCGCCATTGGCCAGCGCATGAGCTTTGCCGACATTGGCCAGAGCCTTGCCCACCACCTGCGCTTGCCGAGGCTGGGTGCAGGCGTCCATTTTCTCGATGAGGCTTGCGTATGAACACGCCACATATCGATGCCAAACCCGGTGCCTTTGCGCAGACTGTCCTGCTGCCCGGTGATCCGCTGCGCGCCCGACACATCGCCGAAACCCTGCTGCAAGACGTTCAGCCGGTCAACCGCCGTCGCAACATGCTGGGCTACACCGGCCAGTACCAGGGCCGGCGGGTGTCGGTGATGGGCAGCGGCATGGGCATTCCTTCGTGCACGATCTACTGCACGGAACTCATCCGCGAATACGGCGTACGTCGCATCATCCGCGTCGGCACCTGTGGCGGCGTGGGCGAGGTGAAACTTGGCCAGATCCTGCTCGCGCAATCGGCCAGTACCGACTCGCGTATCAATCGCATCGGTTTCGGCGGACATGACCTGGCCGCCTGCGCCGATTTTTCCCTGCTGCGGGCCGCAGTCGAATACGCCGAAGCCCGGCACCTGCCGGTACGCGTGGCACCGATCTTCAGCACCGACAGTTTCCACGACGGTGATCCGGGCATCCTCGGGCATTTGCGCCGTCAGCGAATCCTGGGTGTGGAGATGGAAGCGGCCGGGCTCTACACCCTGGCCCAGCGCGAAGGCGTGCAGGCGCTGGCCATACTCACCGTCAGCGATCACCTCGAAAGCGGTGCCCGCCTGTCGGGCGAGGAGCGCGAGACCGGCCTTGGCCAGATGGCGCGCCTGGCATTGGAGTGTGCCTTGCGCGCATGATCCCGTCCGTGCTTGCATCGGACACCCATTTCCCGATCAAGGTGAACAACGATGTCGGCATTTGCATGGTTCATTGCCCTCATCATCGCAGTCATCGTCTTGCAGATCGTGCTGCGGCTGGCAATTCCGAAGGCCCCCAAGGAGAAGGTGTTCCACTGCCAGCGCTGCGGTGCCCACACCGCTCACGATGATCGAACCATCTTTGCCTGGCGGCATGGCGAACGCGATTTCTATTGCGAGCCCTGCAACACAGCCTGGCTGGCCACCTGCACGCCGCAGCAACGCAGAAAGTACGAGCGCAACATGGCGCGCATGACACGCTCCCGGAGGCGCTGATCCACGGCATCCCATCCGCAAGCGATCAATATCCAAAACCCGCATAAGCGCAGCGTGCGCAAAATCACGCTTTGCCGACGCGCAGCCGAAACACCCGACCTAGAATCCCGCACCAGCCGCTTGCCCATATCCCTGCCGCCAGGTTCCTGCGACGGTACCGATGGCGAGCCAAGGGTCAACCGGAGTGGGTGAGCTCATGAAATTACGCACCTTGGCATTTGTGCAAATGCCCGCATGCTACCGAAACATCATCGTCGGCTTCGTCCTGGCCCTTGTCCCTGTATTGGCGCACGCGGTCTACGATCCGATCCTGCGCTCAGGCTTCGAAAGCACGCCAACCTTCTACGTGGCCGGCAACGGCAACAATGCCAACCCGGGAACGCTTGCCCAACCCTGGAAAACCATCAACCGTGCAGTGCGCGATGGCAATGGCGCACCCGCAGGCTCGATCGTGTACGTGAAGGCCGGCACCTACCACGAACAGGTCATCATCGAGCGTGACGACATCCAGTTGATCGGTTACACCAGCGTTCCCGGCGACCAGCCACCCATCCTCGCCAATGCGCCGATCAATCCCGACAACGGCAATCCGGTATTTCCGGCTTTTGATCCAAACCAGATGCCCCTGCTCGATGGCGGCAATCGCGCGAGCGGAATTGGAATCAACCTGCGCAACCGTCGCGGCATCAACGTGCGCAACTTCAACGTGCGCAACTATGCCTATGGCTTGATCGCAGGCAGCGAAGACCCTGCATTCATCGAGAGCCACCTGCTCGACAACGTGAATGTATCGACCATTGGCGATATCACCGCTGAGTATTCGGGTATCGGTATCGGCCTGGGCTCCATGAGCACGCAGTTCTCCAATGGCAGCCGGGTACAAAACGCACTCATCATCAATGCCGCCGCGGAGGGCCTCAAGCTCAATGGCGACGGCAACGAGGCCAGCAACATCCGCGTCTACAGCACCGAGGGTGATACCGAGGAATCCTCCACCGACTACTACGTGCTGGTCACCGGCCGTTACAACCGGGTGGGTGACTCCTATATCTGGCGCAAGCCCGAATCCGCGCATTCCGGGCACGGCTACACGATCAAGGACAATGCGGACCAATTGGCAGGCGGCCCCCTGATCGAACCCACCGGCAACATTTTCGAGAACAACGTCGCCGTGTTCATGGGCGAAGGCTTCGTGGTGCGTCATCGCGGTGTGCACCACAATACCTTCATCAACGGTACGGCTTACGGAAACTACGACGGCTTCAGCGAATCCTGTGGCTCAGGCAACGGCATCGTGCTGCGCGATGGCGCGCACTCCAATGACTTCATCAATGTGCACATGGTCAACACCTGCGAGGCCATCGTGATCGGCGATTCCAGCGAGGACGAGGCATCCCCCACGCCGCTGCTTGCGGCCAGTGGAAATCGCATCATCGCTGCCGAAATCCAGCGCAGTTACATTGGTTTGATGTTCACCGACTACTACGCCGCCGGTCGTGACGCGGGTGACAACACCATCATCGACTCCAATTTCAATCTGGTTCGCTTCATGTTCATCGCCATGCGGCCGGTACAGCAGATGCGCTATCAGGACACCGTCTTCGGCGGCACCGAAGGCACGGGGTTTTCCCAAGGTTGGTTCCGTGGCGGCAGCTACGCCGAGCAGGTGCTGCGCAGTCAATTCACCAACTGCACGTTTCCCAACGTGGATTTGCCACCGGGCTGGTGAGCAAGCCGACAATTTGATTCCGAAACGCCTGCAGTCGGCTGGCCCCGGCTCATGGCCTGGCAGCCACCACTGGCTTCATTCTCAACGGATGGCCGGCATCCGCTCGGCACGCCTCGAAAGCCGTTGCGCTTGGAGTTGTGCGCGCTCACGATCCAGGCTCTTGTCCGGCAGTAGTTTCAATGCCGCCGCGATGTCCTGCTTCGCACCATTCGGGTCTGCGCCATCCAGTCGGACCTCTGCGCGCACCAGCAGGGCCACGCCCAGATCGGGCTTGCCTGCCTGCGCCTTCTCCATGATGGGCATCGCTTGCCGAATCAACTCGCCGGCCTCGGCCCGACTGTCGGCATCACCCAGGGCCAACAGGCTGCGAGCCAAGGCAGTGCGGATGCCTGCCGGTTCCGCGTGGGTATCGCCATAGGTCTTGATCAGTATCGGCAACGCCTGACGGAACGCAGTGACCGACTCGACCCAGCGTCCCTGGCGCCAGCGCAAATAGCCCAGCGTTCCGGCCAGGTAGGCGCGCTCGTAGGAGTCTTCCTTGCTGATCTTTTCGAATGCGCGGGCTGATTCGGCAGCCAGTTGATCGGCTTCGGCCAACTGGCCGGATTTGCCCAGGCTTTCCACCAGCAACAGGTTGGTCAGCCAGGTGAAGCTGCTTTCACCCGTGGCCTGGCGAAATACATCGGCGGCCTTGCGGAAGCGCTCACTGGCCAAGGCGTACTCGCCACGTGCCGAGGCCAGAGTCCCGTACACCTGCAGCATCTGCGCATACTCGCCGGTCTTCGATCCTTCGACCATGGCCACGCCTTCGGCGAACACCGCTTCGGCTTCATCGTAACGCTGCATGCGCCGCAACAGGTCGCCGTAACGCACAAGCACACCTGCCATGATCGGATGCTTTTTCGGCAACTGGTTGCGTGCAATGCGTACGGCCGCCTGCATTTCCGGAAGGGCCTCCTCGTAGTGCTGCTGGTAGCGCAAGGCGTCGGCAATTTGCGTATGCGGGACGATGGCCAGCACATGATCGGCACCGTTGTTCCTTTCGACTATGCGCAAGGCACGCCGACTGGTCTCGTTGGATTTGTCAAATTGCGACATCCCGACATACTGCGAGGACAATGCCGTAAGTCGTGGCACCAGCTCGGGGGCATCTTCCCCATACACGCGGGCATAGACATCCGCCCCGTGCTGCAACAACTGCAATGCGCTTTCGCTGCGGGAAAACAGCAATTCAAGCCGCGCCAGGGCAATCTCGGCCTCCACGGTGCGCAAATGCTCGGGCCCCAGGGTGCTGCGCAGTTGATCCAGCGCCTGGCGCAGCAGCGGCTCGGCCTGCGTCGCTTCGCCGGACTGCAGCAACGCGTTGGCGTAGGTTGCCTGTGCATCCGCAGTGGCCGCGCTGTTTGCACCGGACAAGGCGCGCTGCTGCTCCCAGGAGTTTTTGAGGGTGACTACCGCCGCACCGCGATCACCCAGGCTGAGCTGGATTTCGCCCAGATCCTTGCGCAGTTCCGCCTGCAATGCCGGATCAGCAGACAGGGTGGCGTCCACCTGGGTGACGCCCTCGGCAATGATCTGACTGGCATTGCGGCCTTGTGCCTTGGCCCGGCTGAACGGATCCTGCTCGCGAAACAGGGTCAGCATGAAATCCTTGACCCTTTGCGTACGCTTCATTTGCAGTTCGGCAATGTCGCGCTCCTGTTCGGCGCGGGTGGCGGCAAGCTGCGCCTGCCTGGCCTGCCACAGTGCAGCACCCAAGCCGATCACCAAGGCCAGCAACACCGCCGCCGCCGCTGCGACGCCAAGGCGATGGCGGCGTACGAACCGGCGCATGCGGTACCAGCCGGAGTCGGCGCGCGCGCTGATCGGCATGCCACGCAGCCAGTTGCGCAGGTCACGCGCAAACGCAGTGGCGGTGGGATAGCGTCGCGCGGCATCCACCTGCAAGGCGGTGGCAATGATGATGTCGAGATCGCCGCCAATGCGACGCGAGAGTTTGGCCGGGTCCATCAATGCGCCGTACAACTCGCGCACACGATCTACCGACAGCCGTTCGGCCAGGGTGCTGGCGCGCGCTGCTTCCACGCTGGCGTCCTCACCGAGTCGTGCGGGTCCGCTGCCGCGCTTGTGCGGAAGCGTGCCAACCAGCAGCTCGCACAACAGCAGGCCGAGCGCGTAGACGTCAGTTGCGGTGCCAATGGTGCCGCCGAGGATCTGCTCGGGCGCGGCATAGGCGGGAGACAACACACGCATGCCGGTGCGGGTGACGGTCTGGTTGCCGCTCTCCTCGATGAGTTTGGCAATGCCGAAATCCAGCACGCGCGGTTCACCGCGCGCATCCACCAGCACGTTGGAGGGCTTGAGATCACGGTGCACGATCAGTTGGGTGTGCGCATGCGCAACCGCGTCCGCTACCCTGGCGATCAGTTCCACGCGGGCGGACAGGCTCAGGTGCTGCTGTTGTGCATGCCCCGTGATGGAGTCGCCTTCAACGTAGTCCATCACGTAGTACGGGCGGCCATCGGCACTCATGCCGCCATCCAGCAGATGCACGATGTTCGGATGCTGCAGGCGCGCCAGGATGCGGCGTTCCTGCAGGAAGCGGCGCAGGATCACCTGCGAATCCATGCCGCGCTTGAGCAGCTTCAGCGCGACCCTTTGCTCGTAGGTGCCGTCGGTGCGCTCGGCCAGCCAGACCACACCCATGCCGCCTTCGCCAAGGATGCGCAGCAATCGGTAGGGCCCGATCACGCCGCCCTCGCCGGAGCGATCCCGTTCGTCGCCAGCGATATCCGGCAACGCATCGGCGGCATCCCCATCCAGCAGCGGATGCGAGTGATCGTCGGCAGCCAGCAGGGTCGCCACTTCGCGTGCAAGTTCCGCATCGACTTCACGCAGCGCTTGCAGGCGCGCATTGCGTTGCCAGGCATCCAGTTCCACCAGTTCGTCGAACAACTCGCCGATCTTTCGCCATTGCTCGCTGGTGGTCATGCTTGGGCGTGTCCCAGTTCACGTTGCAGGAAGGCGCGCGCGCGGCGCCAGTCGCGTTTGAGTGATCGTTCCGAGCGGTCGATCACAGCCGATATCTCCGACAGCTCCAGTCCGGCGTAGAAGCGCATCTCGACCAGCGAGGCGAGGGCCGGATCCATTTCACCCAGGCGATGAAGGGCATCGTCCAGGGCCAGCACGTCGCCGTCGCGCCCCTGACTCGCAACATTCATTGCGGTGGTATCCAGCGAAGCCATCGGGACATCCCCACCGCGACGCTGCGCGCCGCGTGCACGCACATGGTCGATCACGATCTGGCGCATGACCCGCGCGGCAATCGCGAAATAGTGACTGCGGTCGGTGACTTCGAGAGTGCCGTGGTTGGCCAGCTTGAGCCAGGTCTCATGCACCAGCGAGGTGGAGCGCATCACGTTGTCGCCGCGCAACTGACCTGCGGCCAGGCGGCGCAGTTCGTCGTACAGGGTCGAGAACAGGTGTTCCGAGGCCTGCACATCGCCCTCGCGCGCCTTGCCGATCAGCTCGGTGATGTCCGACATGCAGCCCTCCGCCGTGATGCGGACAGTGCCACGCGCCTTTGCGGCTGGCAATTGCCGGCATCGGACAGGCCAGACTCAAGCAGCGGCGCGACGTGCCAGTTCGGCACAGACATCGTTCCAGCCCAGGCCGCGCGCGCGCAGCAGCACCAACAAGTGATAGACCAAATCGGCAGCTTCGCCACGCAGCGCGGCATCGTCGGCAGTCACCGCCGCCAACGCGGTTTCCACGCCCTCTTCGCCGACCTTTTGCGCGATTCGCGACAAACCCGCCTCGAACAGTTCACGGGTGTAGCTCGATGCGCCGCTGCCAGCCTTGCGCTGCGCGATCCGTACATCGAGCGTTGCAAGCGCGTCGGCTGGAGCCTCGGCGAAGCAACTGATCGCCCCGGTATGGCAGGTCGGCCCATGTGGACGCGCCAGTATCAGAACGGTGTCGCGGTCGCAATCGGCATGCAGCGACACCAACGCCAGGGAGTGTCCGCTGCTCTCGCCCTTGGTCCACAGTCGTTGCCTGCTGCGGCTGTAGAAGGTTACCCGTCCACTGGCCAGGGTCTGTGCCAGCGATTCCCGCGACACATACCCAAGCATCAGCACGCGCAGACTGACGGCATCCTGCACGATGGCAGGCAGCAGGCCGTTTTGCTTCTCCCAGTCCAGGGTGTCGATGGTGAACGCAATGGCGTCAGGCATGGCGCACCGCAATGCCGTTGGCGTACAGCACGGTCTTGAGCCTGGGGATGGCAATCGCGCCGGAATGAAACACGCTGGCGGCCAGCGCCGCATCCACGTCGGCCTGCTGGATCACCTCGACGAAATGTGCGCAGGAACCGGCGCCACCGGAAGCCACCAGCGGCACCTCGCAGACCGCACGGACCGCGCGCAACTGCGCGATGTCGTAGCCACCGCGCACGCCGTCACTGCCCATGCAATTGACCACGATCTCGCCCGCACCACGCTGCTGCGCCTCGACCACCCAGTCCAGGGTGCGTCGTGCGTGCGCCTGCGTTGCGGAAGGATCACCGGTATGGCTGCGCACCCGCCATTCGCCGTCGGCATCGCGCAAGGAATCGATGCCGACCACCACGCACTGGCTGCCAAATTCACCCGCCAGTTCATTGACCAGATGCGGGCGCAGCAAGGCAGGCGTGTTGATGGATATCTTGTCGGCGCCAGCGTGCAGCACCGCGCGAGCGCGTTCCACGCTGTCGATGCCACCGGCCACGCAAAATGGAATGTCGAGCAGATCGGACACGCGGCGCACCCAGTCCACATCCACTGCGCGCACCTGCGTGCTGGCAGTGATGTCATAGAAAACCAATTCGTCGGCACCGGCATTGCGATAGCGCAATGCCAGATCCTCGATTGCGCCCATGTCGCGATGATCACGAAAGCGTATGCCCTTGACCACACGGCCATCGCGCACGTCCAGGCAGGCAATGATGCGACGACTCAGCACGAGACCGCCTGTGGCAACAGCTCGCTCAGGGCAAGGCGTCCTTCAAGCAGGGCACGCCCGAGCACGATGCCGTTGCAGCCGACGCTGCGCGCTGTTTCCACATCACCTGCTTCCCGCACGCCGCCGGAGGCTTGCAGCGCGAACCCCGGCCAGTCGGCAACGAGGCGCCGGTACAGCGCGAGGTTTGGTCCCTGCAACATGCCGTCGCGCGCGATATCGGTGCACAGCAGATGGCGCGCACCGGCCTTGGCATAGACATCGAGCAAAGCGTCCAGGGCGACTCCACTGCCCTCGGTCCAGCCGTGCACCGGCAACTGCCACACGCCTTGCGCATCGCAGCGCGCATCCAGCGCCAGCACGATGCGTTCCACGCCAAAGCGCTGCAACCAGCCAATCACCCGCTGTGGTTGTTTTACGGCCAATGATCCGACCACGATGCGTGACGCACCGGCTTCAAGGATGCGTGCGACCTCGCCTTCATTGCGCACACCACCGCCGGTCTGCACCTTGAGGCGGCCATCGGCAGCAATTCGGCCCAGCAGGGCCGACAGGGTGTAGCCTCCGCTGCGCGCGGCGGCAAGATCGACCAGGTGCAACCAGCGCGCACCGGCGTCGGCGTAGGCCATGGCCAGTTCAAACGGATCAGCGGCATAGCGTGTTTCGCGTGCGTAGTCACCCTGGGCCAGGCGCACCACGCGACCATGGCGCACGTCGATGGCGGGATAGATGGTGAAGCTCATGTCGGTTGCCATTCCAGGAAGTTGCGCAGGAAACGCGCACCAAGCGCGGAGGAGCGCTCCGGATGGAACTGCGCGCCGACCACATTGCCGTGGGTGACCGCAGCGGCAAACGCTCTGCCGTGGCGGGTTTCGAGCATCGTGTTGGCGCTGTCGATGACGCCATAGCTGTGCACAAAGTACGCATACGCTGCGTCGGTGATGCCGTCCAGCAAGGGAGAGACCATGCACTTGCGCAAGCGATTCCATCCCATATGCGGCAGGCGAATGCCCTCGGCCATCGGCAACCTGCGTACCTCGCCACGAAGGATGCCGAGTCCTTGCACATCGCCTTCATCGCTGCGCTCGAACAACACCTGCATACCGATGCAGATGCCGAGCAGGGGCTTGCGGGTTTCGCGCAGAAAACCGTCGATGCCAAGCGCGCGCAGGTTCGCCATCACCGGTGCCGCGGCGCCAACACCCGGAAGCACCAGGCGGTCGGCTGCGGCAATGCGCGCCGGATCGCGACTGACTTCGGGTTCAACGCCAAGGCGCTGAAAAGCCGCGCGCACCGAGCCCAGGTTGGCGCCACCGGCATCAATGATGACCAGGCTGCTCACAGCATGCCCTTGCTGCTCGGCAGCGCGTCGCCATCGCGACGCAGTGCCGCGCGCAATGCTCGCGCCACCACCTTGAAACAAGCCTCGACCTGGTGGTGGGCGTTGTCGCCGCGCACCGCCAGATGCAGAGTGATGCCGGCCGCCTGGCACAAGGAATGGAAAAAGTGGGTCACCATCTCGGTTGCCAAACCACCGACGCGATCACGGGTGAATTCGCCATCGAATGCAAAGTAGGGCCGCCCGGACAGGTCGAGGGACGCACTGGCCTGGGCCTCATCCATCGGCAGCACGAAGGCGTAGCGGGCGATGCCGCGCTTGCCACCGACCGCCTCGCGCAGCGCCTGCCCCAGCGCCAGGGCGCAGTCTTCGATGGTGTGGTGCTCGTCGACATGCAGGTCGCCGCGGCAGTGCAGGCGCAGGCCGAAGCCGCCGTGGGTGCCGAGCTGCTCCAGCATGTGATCGAAGAATCCAAGTCCCGTGGCAATCTCCGGTTGGGTTGCGGCATCCAGATCGACGTCGACCGCGATGTCGGTTTCCCTGGTTTTGCGCCGCACGCTTGCGGTGCGCGGCAAGTCCACCAGCGCATGGGCGATTGCCGGCCAATCCGTGCCGTCGCCGAACTGCTCACTGCGCAGCTTGAATCCGCGGATGCCGAGGTTGGCGGCAAACTGCATGTCGGTATCGCGATCACCGACCACTGCGCTGCGCGTCCAGTCGATGCCGCGATCCTTGAGCAAGTGGGTAACCATGCCGGTGTTCGGCTTGCGTCTTTGTGAATGCTCGATCGCAAGACTGGTGTCGATCAACACCTCGCGAAAAGCGATGCCTTGACTGGCGAACACCTGCATCATCAAGGCGTGCGGACCGTCAAACGCCGCCTGCGGAAACGCCGCCGTGCCGAGACCGTCCTGATTGCTGACCATCACGAACTGCCAGCCGGCATCGCGCAGGCGCAGCAACGCCGGAATCGTGCCCTCGATGAAGCGCAGCTTGTGGAATGCATCGACCTGGAAATCGTCCGGTTCGGCAATCAGGGTGCCATCGCGGTCGATGAACAGCACTGGCGTGGGCGCGCTCATGTCGTCACCCGGCTGCGCGCCAGCACCGCCAGCACACGCTCGTTCTGTTGCACCGTGCCGATGCTGATCCGCAGCGCATCCTCGAGCCCGGGCGTGGCACGCATGTCGCGCACCACCACGCCCGCTGCCAGCAACGCAGCAAAGGTGACCTGCGCATCGTCGCAGCGAAGCAGCAGAAAATTGCCTTGCGAGGAATACACGCGGCGCACGCCCGGCGACTGGCGCAAGGCAGCCAGCAGGCGCTGGCGCTCACTGCGGACCTGCACGACCGCATTGCGTGCACGCGCCAACGCCTGCGGGGTCAGCGCCGCCAGCGCCGCCGCCACGGCGGGCTGTGCCAACGGATAGGGCGCCTGGCAACGCTTGAGCATGTCAATCAGTTCCGCTGCGGCGAGCACGCAACCGATGCGCGCTCCGGCCAAGGCATGCGCCTTGGACAGCGTGCGCAGCAATACCAGGTTCTCGTTGCCTGCCAGCAGCGCCATGCCATCATCGCTGTCGGCAAATTCAGCGTACGCACCATCGACCACCAGCAAGGCCTTGCCGCGCAGGCGGCAAGCCAGTCGTTCAATCGCATCGGCCGGGATTGCCTCGCCGCTGGGATTGCCGGGATTGCACACGAACACCAGGCGCGCACCGCCACGCAGTGCGGCCTGACCCATCGCGCCGAGATCGCTGCGCCAGCCCGCCTCGCCGTCCTGTGCGGGGACGGCAAGCACGTGCGCACCGTGCAGGCGCGCACACACGGCGTACATGCCGAACACCGGTGGCGCAATGACGATCGCGCCCTTTCCTGGTACGCAGAACGCACGCAACAGCAGGTCGATGCCCTCGTCACTGCCGCGCGTCGCCAGGACCTGCGGCACCTGCACGCCGTACAGCGCAGCCATCGCCTCGCGCAAGGCTTGCGGTTGCGGCTCCGGATAGCGACGCAACAGGTCGTCGGCATCGTTGGCAGCGGTGGTTGGCGATTCGTTGGCGTTCAACCAGATCTCGCCGAGCGCTTCCGTGCTGCGTGCCGATCGGTAGCCGTCGAAGTCGTGCAGGTCCGCACGCAGCAGGGCTTGTGCGGTGGTCATGATGCTCATGCCGGCACCGCCATGCGCAACTGCACCGCTCGTGCGTGCGCATGCAATCCCTCGGCCTCGGCCAGGGTGACGGCACAGGGACCGATGGCGCCGATGCCGATTCGACTGGCCGTCTGCACGGTCAGCGATTTCACGAAACTGGATACCGACAAGCCGCTCCAGGCGCGGGCTGCTCCGCCGGTGGGCAACACATGGTTGCTGCCCGAGCAATAGTCGCCCAGCGATTCCGGGGTCCAGTCACCCATGAACACGGTACCGGCACTGCGCACCGCCTCCAGCCACTTGCGCGGCTCGCGCACGCTCAAAATGAGGTGTTCCGGCGCGTAGTCGTTGCTCAGCGCGATCGCCTGGGCAATGTCTGCGACGCGGACCAGGCGCGCGTGTTCAAGTGCGCGGCGGGCGATATCCGCGCGCGGCAGGCCGACAAGCTGACGTTCGACTTCGCTGGCCGTGGCATCCAGCAACGCGCAATCATCGCTGAACAGGATCACCTGCGAGTCCGGGCCGTGTTCGGCCTGCGACAACAGGTCGGCGGCGATGAACGCGGCATTGGCGCCGCCATCGGCAATCACCAGCACTTCCGATGGACCGGCCGGCATGTCGATGGCCGGACCATCGTGGCGTTCCGCCGCCTGGCGCTTGGCTTCATCGACATAGGCGTTGCCAGGACCGAACAGTTTTTCGCAACGCGGCACGCTGGCAGTACCGAAGCTCATCGCAGCGATGGCCTGCGCACCACCCAGTTTGAATATGCGAGCGTTGCCCGCGTATTGCGCGGCGACCAGTACGGCCGGATCGGCGCTGCCGTCGCGGCGAGGTGGCGTGCACATCACGATCTGTTCGCAAGCAGCCAGTTGCGCCGGAATCGCCAGCATCAGCGCCGTCGAGGGCAGCGGCGCGCTGCCTGCGGGCACGTACAGGCCAACCGGACTGATCGGCCGCAGCACCCGTTCGCAACACATGCCCGGCGCCGTATGCAACGCATAGCCGCGTGGCATGCCGGCACGATGGAATGCCTCGATACGCTCCGCCGCTTGTGCGATCGCATCTGCCAACTCCGGCCCGATCGCCGCGTGCGCGGCGCGACGTTCCGCTACGCTGACCTCGAAGGCATCCAGGCGCACACCGTCATAGGCTTCGGTCAACACCTGCAAGGCGACGTCGCCACGCAGACCGACATCAGCCATCACTTCTTCCACGCGCCCGCGCACACCGGCCGCCAGCGCGCGTGTCGGCCGCGTCAACACCTGCGCCTGTGCTGCGGCATCCAGCGCGTTCCAGTCGACCGGCTTCATGCCAGCATCCTCTCGACCGGCAACACCATCAGGGCACGCGCACCGGCACGCTTGAGTTCTTCCAGCCGCTGCCAGGAGACCACGCCATGGCACAGCGCCTGCATCGCCAGCACCTCGCCACCATCCATCGGAAAGCTGGTTGGCGCTTCTGCGTCCGGCAGCAGCCGCAGCACGTCGGCCACCGCGCTACGCGGGGCCTGGAACATCAGCAGCTTGCTGTCGCGGATGCGCAGCACGCCGTCGATCCGGCGCAGCAGCATTTGCGCGGTCTCGGCCAGTTCCGGATCCAGTTCCGTCACCGGTCCAGTCAGCACCGCCTCGCTTTGCAACAGGTCGCATACCGGTTTCAATTGATTGGCGGACAGGGTTGCGCCACTGGACACCAGGTCGCAGATTGCATCGGCTTGTCCGAGCCGCGGCGCAATCTCCACGGAACCGTTGAGCACCACCACTTCGGCGTCCACCTTCTGTTCGCGCAGCCATGCACGGGTCAAGGCCGGATACGAGGTTGCAATGCGCTTGCCCAGCAACTGCGTCGGTGCGTGCCAATCCCATTCCTGCGGTACCGCCAGGGCCAGCCGACACAGGCCAAATCCGAGCGCACGCCATTCGCGGAAGTTTGCGCTCTCACGCTCACTGGCCTGCTCGCACAACACGTTGCGACCGACAATGCCAAGGTCGCACAGGCCACTGTCGATCAGGCCGGGAATGTCGTCGTCGCGCACCAGCAACAGGTCGACCGGGGCGTTGTCGCCGTAGCAGAAAAGTTTGTCCGGGCTTTCGCGCCAGGACAGGCCGCAACTGCCCAGCAGCGCGCGTGCCGGCTCGCTGAGGCGGCCGTTTTTCTGGATGGCAATGCGCAGGCGGTCGCGACGCGGCGACGCAGATATCAGGTTCATGCCGGTGTGTTCGCTAGGCCGTTGTTGCTGCCACGGCTTCCAACGCCGCCGAGTAGCCACCGGCCCCTTCGCTGAGCGTGCGCGCCACCCGACCGATGGTGGTCACGCTGACTCCGGTCTTCTCGTGGATTGCCCGGTAGGGCTCGCCGGACTCGATCAAGGGCACCACTTTCCAACGGTCACACATCGCCTCCAGTTCGGCCGGTGTGCACAGGTCGCGCAGAAACGCGGCAACCTGCTGCGGCTCGCCGAGCGCAGCCAATGCACGCGCCAACGCGCGGAAGTCGGCATCGGATTCGCGTTTGCGTGGATTGATGGGGCGGATCTTCATGGCATCTCGCAAGGCTGCGGGTTGGTGGAACCTTCGTGTCAGCGTATTAGCGCGCTAATACGTTGCAATGATAGGCGCGGACTGGGTGACGGGTCAAGCTTGCTGTTGTGTATCGGCTATCCAGCCGGAACTGCGGGAGCTGACGTGCTGCCGTGTCGGGCTGAAACCCAAGGGAAACCCTGAACAATTACGGAACCCATTCGTCGCGAGCAAGCCGCGCGGTCGCGCAGGCGAGGTCATCGGCGATCCCGCCACACCTGAACCTTGCAGAATGGACTACCCGCCTGCGAGGTATGCACTGCGCATGCTGCCCAGCCCGTCAGGGCATTGACTTGTCGATGAGCGGCGGACGCGACGCATACCATTGACGAGACTTGAGCAGGTGCACCTTGTGCTGCTGGCCATCGACTTCCAGACCCAGCGCCAGCGCGTGCCAGCCCAGCAGCAGGTCACCCTTGGCTCGCTTGTTGGCCAGATGCAGGCGCGCCTTGACATCGAAACGGTCGTTGCTGGCCTCGATGTGGTCGATAATGATCGCGCCCTGCGCCGCGCGCAGCAGTCCACTGGCCTGCAGGTTGCCCTTGTCGGCCAGCTTGATCGCCCAGCCCGGGTACTCCTTGTGGCGCATGAACAGGGCCATCAGCAGGCCGACGTCCTGCATTTCCAGATTGACATTTGCGTTCACGCTGAACGGTGCGGCGGCGTCGATGCGACCACGTTTCAAATGCATGCGCGCCCACCACTTCTCACCTGCTGCGCGATCCGCGTCCGCCATCGAAACATTGCGCAACGCCAGGCGCGTGCCGTCCAGATTGAAATGGCGTTTGGCGAGGTCCGTGTTGTCCAGATCGGCATCCAGATCGAAGTCGCCGGCCAGTGCAATCTCGCCCAGGCGAATGCGGGTGGCACGACCCTTGATGCCGATACGACCGCGTTCAATGCCGCCGGTGGCATCCAGTTCCAGATCGACACCGACCGAGGTTCGCCCACCTTTCAGTTCAAGTGTTGCGGTGGGCAGCCAGGCATTGATGGTGCGCAGGTCTGGAACGCTTGCGTCAGCGAAGCGCACGCGCACCTGCGCCGAGTCGCGGAAGGAATGCAGGGTGTCGGGCGCATCCATGTCGATGCGCAGATCCTTGCCTTGCACCAGCACCTGATCCGCAGCCTGGGCAGCGGTTGCCTCATAACTCGGCAACACCAGTTCGACACGCGCACGTGGCGTGCCGTCGACCTCGTCGATGCGACCCAGCGCGCGCGCCTGTCCGCGAAACTGGTGACCGGCCAGCAGTGCAGACAATTGCACATCGGGAATCTCGACCTTCGATCCCGCCTGCAACCGTCCGCCCGCGACCTTGAGCTCCGCGTCAACCCGACCCGCTCCGTTGAGCGTGAGCCAGGGCGCGCGCGCCAGCAGTGGACCCAGCCAGGACAGCGAATCGAACCGCCAATCGAGATCCACAGTGCCGGATACACGCGGCAACAAGGTATTCGCTTGCCACGGCAAGATCAGTTGGCGACCACTGACCGCAAGATCGGCATGCACGGAGCCGTGGCTTTCAGGCGGAGCGGGCAGTTCCAGCTGCACGGCAATGTCGGCATCATTCACCTGCGCCCGCAGTCGCGCTTGATCACTGACATGCGTCGCGCCGCGGCTGGCATCCAGCGGCAAACTCAAATCAAGGTGGCCGCCCGGCTGGAACTCGCCGCGCCGCCAGTGCAGATCCAGCGCCAGGGTTCCGCCCGCAAGATCGGCCAAGCGTCCACGCCACTGGCCACTCGAATCCAGATCCACGCCCATGCCCGATGGGGTGCCTTGCAGTTGCACCCGCGCGTCGGTGAACTTGAGCCGCGCTAGGCCCGGTGCCTCCTCGCGCCGGTGCCGCGCAATGGCCAGCGTGGCCTCGGCGCGTGCGTCCTTCAGCAGCACCTGCTCCCCCTGGCTTATGCGCAGATCCGCCAGCTTCGCCTGCGAGGGCAGCACTTCCAGCGGCCCGCCACGCAACTGCTTGATGATGCCGAAGCTGGCCTCACCGCGGGTAGCCAGGCTCAATTGCGCGATGCGCCAACCGGTAAGCGAAGTCGTGGCGATGCGGTCGAAGCGCAGGGTCCAGCCGCCGTCGCGCGCTGGCGGTGGCGCCAGCTCGGTGTCAACCCGATCGACTGTGCCATCCACGTTGTCCGCGGCAATCGACGGCATGCGCAACTCGCGCGAGAACAGCGGCAGCAACGCGATGCGCCCGCGCGCGTGATCGGCCCTTGCACTCCATTGCACGCGGCGCACCTGACCACGCGCTTCCACCTTCCACAGCGCAACCTGCCCAGGCCACCAGGTCAGCCCATGCGACCATTGCAAGGTGAAGCGCTCGGGTTTGCGATTGATCGCCCACGGCCCGATGCCGGTGTTCAAAAACACGTTTCCGGCAACCAGGTAAACCGCCAGCACAGCCAGCAGGCCGATGGCGACTCGACGCACGATTCGACGCATTGGCACTCACCCCATCAAGAGCCCGGCGACAACGAACCGGCGCCTTCGTTTCGTGGTCGTGACCTCAATCCGTGCGCGACGCCGACAAGGAGCGCACGCGAACCGACCACGCGACCAGTCCGCGTTTGTCCAGGGCTTCGGTCAAAGCCGGCGGCAACGGTGCACTGGCGGATTCGGCCAGGCGGGCACGCAGCGCAAGCAACTGGAAGTCGCCGCGCTCGGCGGCTTCACGCATCATCGCCAGGCGCTCACGGTCGGCGCCGAGCGCCAGGGCAAGCATCAATTCCGACTCGAGCGCGAGCGCGGCATCCGGATGTCGGTCGAGGCGGCGCAGCGTCGAACTTTCCAGGAGGCGTGCGGCTTCGCTGCGGCGATCGCGGGCAATCAGCACTTGCGCCAACAACAGTTCGGCGGCTGCCGCATCGCGCGGGTCTTCCATGCGCTGCACCAGTCGACGACAGGTGACTTCCGCCCGGGTCAACTCACCTTCGAACAAGTCGATGCGGGCGAGATCGAGTTCACTCACGTCAACCCAGGCAGCGACTTGAGATTGCTGGCGCAGCGCAAGCGCTTTCTCATGGGCGAGGCGCGCAGCGCGCAGGTCGCCACGCAATTCGAACAGGCGTCCGCGGGTGGCATGCAACGCGGCCGCATGCAGGGGTTCGCCACCCGCCGCATCGGCAGGCGACTTGTCGAGCAAAGCGGCAGCGGCATCAAGGTCGGCGCGATCCAGATCGATCATGGCCAGACTCGCAGCCGCACGTTGTTTCCAGGTGGACGCCTGCAACTGGTCGAATGCAGACCAGGCTTCGGCAAAGCGCGTACGCGCCACGGCCAGATTGCCGTCGCGTCGATCCTGAATGGCAAGGTTGAACTGGATGCGGCCCACTTCCATGCGCGCGCCGATGTCGCGGAACAAGGCGAGTGACTGCTCGGTCAACTCGCGCTTGCGTTCAGCCTGGCCCTCGATGCCGGCACTGATGGCGAGATTGCCCAGTGCAAATGCCTGCCCACGCTTGTCGCCGAGCTGGCGAAACAGCAGCAGTGCGCGTTCATTGGCCTGCTTTGCTTCCGCGTGGCGCTCAAGACGACCGTAGAGGCTGCCGAGATTGACTTGCGCGGCCGCTTCACCCACCACATCGCGCGAGCTGACAAAGAATTCGCGTGCCTGTTCCAGCGAAACTCGCGCGGCTTCGGGCTGGCCCGCAGGCAGTTCGGTCATGCCGCGCGCAAGCAGGGTGCTCGCGCGTGCACGCAAGTCCCCGCGCGAGGCGGCGGTCTGCTCGATCTGTGCCAGCCGCTTGAGTGCACCGGCCGTATCGCCACGCACCCGCATCACCACGCTGGATTCGCGCTCGGCTTCGGTCGCGTGGGTCTCGTCGCCGAGCAGGATGTATCGACGCTGCGCCTCGCGGATGTCGCGGTCCGCATCATCAAGACGTCCCTGCTCGCGCGCGATCACGCCCTTGAGCAGCATCGCCGAGGCTGCAATTGAAGCGTGGCCGCCGGCTTCGGCCTCCTGCGCTGCGCGCCCAGCTTCGGCCAATGCCGTATCGACCGCACCCAGCTTGAGTTGCGCGGCTGCGAGCTGGCGACGTGCCGCCGCGCCAAGCCGACCGCAAGCCGGGTTGTCGTTGCAGCCTTGCAGGACACGCTGCGCGAACTTGCGCTGCTCCTCGGGCTGGCCGTTGTCCGCAGCCAGGCGCGCGCGCGCCAGCAGCAGGCGTGGATTGCTCTGCGCATCGCGATTACCCAGGGTCCTGGTGATGGCAGCGAGCGTGGACTCGGCGGCGGAGCGGTCGGCCAGCGCGAGTTCGCATTCATACAAGCGATAGGCGGATTCCACATCGCCCGGTTCGAATGCAAATACCGAACGGTACAGCTCGGCGGCGCGGCTACAGTCAAAATCGAGTTCGGCCTGCAGCGCCGCCAGGCGAATCGCATCGCTGCGCGAAAGGGGCGCGTTGAGTCCGGCTGCGCGTGCCGCTTCGCGCCGCGCGTCGTCGAAGCGGCCTTGCTCGGCGAGTACGCGGGCGAGATCGGCGCTGCTGGCAACGCTCTGCGGCTCGCGCCGGATCGCGTTGCGCAGATTGCGTTCGGCCGCGGCAAGGTCGCCATGGTCGCGCGCGATCAGCGCGGCATGAAAAGCCTGGCGCGCCTCGGCGTCGCGCGGCAGCACCTCGGCCAGTACCGGCGCGGATGCGTCCGCAAGCTGCCGACCCGGCAACAGCAGAGTCGCCGTGACGCCCGCCATGACAATGACCGTGCAGGCCAGCAGCACTTTGCGCCAGGCCGAACGCGCCCCGCGAAGTGCCACCGAGCTGCGCGTCGGCACGGAGCGGACGGAATCGGCCTCTGCCACCGTCGAGGGCGATGGCGCGGTGTCCGCCGTGGCGCCGGGCACACCGCCGTTGATGCGCTGGGCCGGCGCAATGAGTCGATAGCCCAGGCGATGTCGCGTCTCGATGAAACGCGGCTCACGCGCGTCGTCGCCGAAGGCGCGGCGCAGCTCACGCATGGCCTGTGGCACGACGTTCGGCGAGATCGCCTGGCGCCCCCAGACCACATCGAGAAGCTCGTCGTTCGGCACCAGGTCCGGCGCCCGTTGAACCAGGTGGCACAAGGTCAGCAACACCTGTCGACGCAGCGGCACGGCACCTGCCGGCCCGATCAACTGGCCACCCTCTACGTCAAGCTCGAATTCGTGGATTCGGTAGCGCATGGCGAGGAGGCTGGATGTCCTTGTTCCTTTCGGTGGCTTTTGCGTCGTTTTCCTGTCGATTCGTCCTGAATTCGGCAGGTCGCCCGCGCAAAGGCAGGTTGCGCATGAGAGTTTCACCGAAATTTCAGGGTTTGTGCATCCCCTTTTTTCGTGCTCCGGGCAGATTGCGTGGGATGCAGCACGCAGGGGAGAGGTGGCAGCACCGCCACGGCCTCCTGCTTCTGCCCCAAGGAGTGGAACCATGAACCGACGCACGCTTGACTGGCTTTTCGCCGGCACCTTGCCCCTGCTGCTGGGGCTGCTCGCCTTGCCCAAGGATGTTCCGGCCGCCGCTCTGCCCTGGCATGAGCCCGAGGGCGCCATCACCCTTCTGCTGGCCGATTTCAATGACAAAACGGTGGGCCAACCCATTGGTAGCGGTGGTGCCGCAGTGGGAGAACCCACATACATCGATGCCGGAGTATCGGCAGTCGTAGAGCAGCCCGTGGGCGTCAACCGGGTGCTGGCCCTGGAAGCAGACATGCTGCAAAGCGCTGGCGGCGCTGTTTTCAAGTTGCTTGGTGGCACCGAAATCGAGGAAGGCCTGGCTGTGATGAGCGTCGCGCTCGCGTTCCCGTCGCTGTGCTCCTTCAATTTGTACGTGCGCGAATCCGACTCCAGCGCGCAGAACTTCACCACGCTCGTGCTGAGCAATAACGGCACCATCAGCGCCAACGACGAGAACGGACCCGCCGGCCAGATCGGCAACTATTCCGCCGGCCAGATCCTGCGTATCTCGATCGAACACGACCTCGATGCCGGTACCTATGACGTGCTGCTCAATGACACGCTCCTGCTGGATGATCGTGCGCACGGCGTGGTCGGCGAGGGTATTGGCAAGTTCATGATGAAATTCGAATTTGCACAGCCGCCAACGCGGGTGCTGATCGACAACGTCGTGGTCGAGGCAAGCGTGCTGCCCGACCGGATCTTCGCCGCCGGATTTGAAGCAAGCAATCCGTTCTGAGCGCTCGACGACGGAACCTTGCCAGGCAAGATTGTGGGGCTGACCGAAACAATCGGAGGAAAACCATGAGGCTCGGGAAGATCTTCTGGATAGCCGTCAGTGTGGCCGCTTGCAGCCAGGCCATGGCCTACGACCTTGCCCGGCTCAGTCGCGTCGAGGATCCGCTGATACTCGGCGTACAAGGCAATTCCGCGCCTACGGCGTGCGCGATGTCTGACGATGGCGATGTCATCGGCTTCCTGTCCGATGCCACCAATCTGGTGCCCAACGACCTGAATGGTCTGGCCGATGCGTTTGTGGATACACCCGTCAACGTGCTCCGGGTCTCTCGTGATGCTTCCAATGCCGAACTGCCGGTGGGAACCGATGCGGTGGCAGTCAGCGACAACGGCCAGTTTGTCGCGTTCCGGGTGAGCACTCCGCCCCTGACCAGTCCGGTCCCGGCCGCAGGAGAAATCCAGATCTACCGATTGAACCGCAGCAGCGGCGCGCTTTTGCAGGTAGCCGATTTCATCTGGCCTGTCGGCGGTGCCGGCTACGAAAGCCTGGCGATCAGCAACGATGGTCGCTATATCGCATTCATCAGCGACCAGAATCTGGCCGCCGCAGATACGGACGGCTACAACGATGCCTATCGTTACGATGCGCAGACCGGCAACACCATCCTGGTCAGCGTCGATCAGGGCGTCAATGGATCCAATGGCGAGGCGTTCAGGGTAGCCATGGATGGCAGCGGAGACGTGATTGCCTTTGACAGCAGCGAGGCCGATCTGGTCGCCAACGACACCAATGGATTCACCGATGTATTCGTTCGCGGAATAAGCGCCGCCGCCACCACGCGCGTCAGCGTGCGCAGCAATGGCAATCAGGCCGATGGCTCCAGTTCCTTGCTGGATCTTTCCGACGACGGCCTGCATACCTTGTTCCTTTCACAGGCCACCAACCTGGACAGCAGTGATGCCGACACCAACGGTGCAAAGGATGTGTACCGGCACAGCCTGGGCACGGGCAACACGCGACGTGCCTCCAAGCAGGCCAACGGCGACCAGTTCACCCAGGATTCCCTGGCGGGAGCCATCTCCGGCGATGGCGCGCAGGTCTGGTTCGTTGTTCGCCCCATCGGTGATCCCACAGCCGAGTTGTGGCGCAAGAACATGGCCAACAACGCCCTGTTGCAACTGACCACCACCAGTGGCGCCATCGTGCAGAAACTCGATGTCGATGCAGACGGTGATGATGCCTGCGTGCTTGCCGACGCAATGGCTACGGACCTCACGGCCAGCGATCGCAATGCGCGTGGCGATCTCTATCGCGTGCATGTTGCTGCGAATGATGCCGTCACCATCAACCGCGAAGGCGAGCGCAATGCCCCCATCGCTGCCGCGGTGACCAAGGAATTCAGCGAACTGCTCGGCATCGACCATGCCGGAACCCTGGCCGTGATCCGCTCCTACGGCCCGCAACCGGACAGCGAGACTTTCGCCGGCCTCAGCGAAAGCCCCGGTCAGCGCGCCTATCTCGTCGATCGTTTCGACAACGCGGTGGAGACGCCCTGCCGCAACGCGCAGGGCGAAGCCACCAACGGTTCGTGCCCAATCGCCGCGCTGTCCGGTGATGGCCAGTACGTGTTCTTCGTCAGCAACGGATCCAATGTGCATCCGGACATGCCGAGCGGCCCGGTGGTCTTTGATCAACTGTTCCGCCGCAATCTGCAAACCGGCAGCGTGGATCTTCTTAGCCGCGACACGGCGGGTGATCCTGCCGCCCAGGGAGTGCTTTCCTTCGATCCACCCTCGGCAAGCTTCGATGGCAATCGCGTGGTGTTCTCGTCCTTTGCGTCCACCCTGGTGAGCGGTGATACCAACGGCTTTGCCGATGTATTCCTGTGGGATGCCAGCACCGGCATTCGCCGCATCAACGTGAGCAGCGGCGGCACCCAGGCCAATAGCAACGACTTCAGCGCTGCCGAGATCTCCGATGATGGCAACCTCATCGTCTTCGATCATTCCGCAAGCACGCTGGTTGCCGGTGATACCAACGGTGATGTCGACCTGTTCCTGCGCAACGTCGCCGCCAACACCCTCGTGCGCGTCGCGCAGCCCGGCACACAGACCACGGCAGGCTCTGCCCTGCTGGAATTTTCCGCCGACGGCGAGCGCCTGCTGTTCACCTCGTCGGCAGGGGAATTCACCGATCCATTCAACGAAAACCTGTTCCAGTGGACACGCAGCGTCAATCAGGTTTCTGCCCTGTCCTCGCTGCTGACCAGCGTCCCCGGCGCACTGATCGAACCGGTCGCATTCGTGCCGGATGATGCCGGTGGATATCTCTACACCGTGGACGAAAACAGCGATCCGTATCTCGTGGAACCGGTTCTCTACCGCCAGTATCTGGGCGGCACCGATCCGATTCACTCGGCACCGATCAGCCCCACTCCGCTGTTTTTCGACTACACGTTCAGCAACAACTCCGGGCTTCGGGTCAGCACCGATCAAGCCGTGTTCCTCGGCTACAACTGGGCCCTGGATACGACCGACAACAACCGCGAGTTCGATGTTGCCGAACTGTATTCGGGCTTCGGCTATGCGCAGTTCAATATCGGCTCCATCGACGTGGCCGAAGACGCCGGCAACGTGGCCTTCGAGGTGATCCGTCACCATGGCCAGGCCTTCTCTGCCAGCGTCCGTGTATTCGGCCAGGATGGAAGCGCAAGCAACGGCTCCGACTTCAATGTTTCTGGCGCAGGCATCCTGACCAACTGGGGCAATGGCGTGGATGGCAGCATCGCGCGCAATGTGCCCATCCTCGATGATGCGCTGGCCGAGGGCACCGAAACCTTCACCCTGACCCTGGACAGCTACAGCACGGTGCTGCCCGGTGTGATCACTACGCTCACCGTCAACATCATCGACGACGAACCGAGTGACATCATCTTTGCCGATGGTTTTGACTAGGAGCCTGCGAATCCCGCATGCGCCCGATCACTCATCACCATTGCCATCGAAGCTGTCGTCGAAGATTCGGTCAATTGCGAACTCGTAGGCGCCGAGGTCCTGCGGGCCGAACAGGTTGACCCTGCCGTCGAAGTCGAACACGCGCGGCCCGGCATCGCGCGTGCTGTTGATCGACGCCGCAGGCGCGAAATCGATGGCGGCCGAACCAAGCGAAAGGCGGAAGTCGGCCGAGTTGATGTCGGTGAACACGGGATCGGTGAGCAGGCGCTCGCTTGACGCCGGCAGTCCGGAAAAGTCGTTGCCGATGAGATAGCGAAAACAGCCCGACACCAGCGCCGAGGAGGCTTCGATCAGGGGATGCGATGGCTGCCAGATGATGCTGCGCCAGGCATAGCTGCCGCGCACGTCATCGTTCGGGTCGCAACCGCCGGCGCCCTTGATCACGCCGCGCCCCTGGCCAAACAGGTTGGATGCGATCGTGCTGGCCACCAGCAGCAGAGAATTCGCTGATCCCGGCGCATCCAGCAACACGCCGCTGGCGTCATTGCGCACCAGCAGCGCGCCGTCGAACAGTACTTGTCCGAAGTTGCCCGCATGGCGCGAAAGCGAAGTGCCGGTATTGGATTCGATGCGGGTGCCGGCAAAGCTGGCGTGTGCCGAATACGCAACCGGCGCATCGACGATGACGGCGGCGCCAGGGGCGCGCTCGCCGTCGTCATCGTCAATGGCACGGTTTCCACGCACAAGGTTGCACGCTTCGGGGTCAGCGCATGCCACGGCAGCCAAAGGGCCGCCCTCGCGCAGATTCTGCATGCGCAAGCGCGAATCGCCTTGCGTACTGCCAACCACCAGCACGCCGCCGCCACCGGCACTGGCGGTGTTGTTCTCGATATTCGCGTTGTACATGTACATTTGCGCACCATCCGTCACCGCAGCGCCACCGCCGCGCACTGCACTGTTGGTGGTGATGCGTGCTGGAAAGAAGGGATCGATCGTGTACATGTCGACCAGTCCATCCGTACCGGTCAGGTAAATGCCGCCGCCACTTCCGCCGGAATTGTTGCCCCACAACACAGCGCCGTTGACGCCGCTGGATCGAATCTGCAACAGGCAATCCTTTGCGTGGATGCCGCCGCCGTTGCCGCTGGTCGAATTCAGCGATACATGGCTGTTGTCAAACAGCATCACCGTCGCTCCGGTGCACTGGATGCCGCCGCCGATGTCCGCACCATTGTTGCTGACTGCGGAATTGCCGAACAGCAGCAACTGCATCGCGTTGGGTTCGCTCTGGGCGCTGGTGTTGATGATCGATATGCCGCCGCCCGAGACTGCCTGGTTGCCGCGAACCAGGGTACTGGACAGGCTCAGAATCTCTCCGCCAGTGCCCGCGGCGAAGATGCCACCGCCGCTCGGGTTGGCCCTGCCGCCCTGCACGTCCAGATCAAAAAGAAACACGTTGGCACTGTCGAGGATACGCAGTACGGGCTGCACATTGTTGCCATCAAGCACGGTGCGCACGCCTGGCGTGGGTGCATTGCTCTGGCAGTTCGCGAATCCGCCGGCCAGGATCAACCCCCCTTGTGCCTGGTCGATCAGGAGTGCTTGCTGGGGGTAGCTCTGCGACTGGGTGATGCGAATCTCGTCGGCCTCGAAGCTGGCCACGGCCGCATTGATTGCCGATTGCACATTGGTATGCGTGCAGCCTGCGCCGCTGCCGACGCGATACAGTGCAGCAGCGGCCGGCAGGGAGAGCAGCAGGCCAGTCACTGCGGCCAACAGGGAAGCGGTGCGCAACATGATCATGTCCTCGTCGTGGATGTCTGCCAGCAAGGACGTGCTTTCGCGGGCGACACCGACAATGGGCGACCGTCGCCGCCCGTTGTCGTGCACGGATTCATTCCGTTTCAAACCCGCTGCGGAACAGCACCAGCACATCGATGTCGCTTTCGCTGACCTCGCCCGCGTTGACATCGATGTCGAAGGTGGCTGTTGTTTCCGGAGTAGCCGCACGGACCGGAACCTGCACGATGTAGGTCACCTGCCCGCCGATGGGAAGCCCTGCGCTGTCGTTGAATCCGCCACTGCCGCCGTTGCCGCAGGTGGCGCCACCCTGGGTGGTGCAGGTCCAGGTCATGCCAGCCGAATCCAGCGCGGCGTTGGCAACGCCAGCCACCGGCACTGCGTTGGCGGGCGCCGTGCCGGTGTTGCGCACGATGGCGGTGTAAACCAGCGTCTCGCCGTAGCGCACGAAGCCGGTGCCGTTGTCGAGACTGCCCGAGAGCACGGCGTGTGGGGCGTTGGAACAATTCACCGCGACACTGCCAACATCGTCGGCGGGCATGGTGCCGCTGCCATTGTTGACCGTGCAGAACAATCCCGGCGGATGGGACACGACGGTTACCGCGTAGCTGGCACCTACCGCCACCGCCTGGCTGAAACTGAAGCTGGTGGCCCCCATGGGCACGTTGTAGGTACCGGCCAGTTCGCCATTGAGCGCAAGTCGCAAACTCAACCCGGAAGCGGTAAGGCCGCTCACCGTTCCGCCGACAAACTGCGGGATGACCTGCAGATTTTGCGTGCCGCTGCTGGGCAGGAAACGCGCATCCCCGGCATAGGCCGCTGTAACGCCCAATGATGCGCTGAATTCGGTCGGCGTCAGTACGCAACTGGTGGCCGGCAGGGTGAAGCTGCACTGTGCACTGCCCGCGCTGACGACAAGCGTTCCACCGGGCGCACCACTGCCTGGAGGTGGCACGCCGACCGTCGCCGTCACCGTGGCGCCCTGGCCAAAACGGATCGCCGGAATGGGTGCAACGGTGGTGGTGGTGGCGGCGCGATTGACGACCAGATTGATCGCCTGCGAGGTGTCCGGCGTGTTCATCGCGTCACCGGCGTACTCGGCGGTGATGACATGCGTTCCGGGTTCCAATGTGTCGGTCGCAATGCTGGCCGAAAGGCCGCTGATCGGCGCGCTGCCCAGCACGCTTGCTCCATCGCGAAAGGTGATGCTGCCGGTAGGCGATGCACCCTCCACAAGGTTGGCGCTGATGATGAGCGTCTGTCCGAAAACCGCTGGATTGGCGTTGACGCCAAGATTGAGGTTGGTCTGGTGAATGAAGGAAACCACCACATCACACGAAGCCAGCACCGCTCCGGTGGTGTAGGTCGGCGCATTGAAGGAACCGGTCGGGCAAGTACCCGCCGGTGGCATCACCGCGCTCCAGCCGGTGGCCGGCGTGACCACGATGTCCGCACTCTGGCCATAGGACACCGTTTGCGTTGGCGGACTGACACTGCCACCCGATGTTCCGAGTCCAGCCGTTACTGTTGTCAGGAACGTCTGCTCGAAGGCGCCGAGATCCTGCGGTCCGAAACGGTCGGAGACGGCAGGCAGATTGATCGCCCGAGGACCGAGGCCAAGCACCACGTCATCCGGGAAGGCAGGTGCAAAGTCGAGCGCCGGAGAGGTCGATGCAAGGTGATAGTCACCACTCGACACGTTGACGAACTGCGGATCGATGGCGAGCCGGTCGGGTGCCGTATCGAGCCAACCGAAGTCATTGGCGATCAGATGAGTGAAGCAGTTGGCCTGGGGTGGATCGAACAGGGTGAACAACAAGCCGTGTCCTGGCTGCCAGATGATGCTGCGCCGCAAATGGACACCGACCGCATCGTCCTGCGGATCACAGGTTGTGCCCGTTCCAAACACCAGCGACGAGGGATTCGTGAAAAGGTTGTTGACTACCGTGCTGGCTGAAAGCACCAGGCCATTGCTTGAGGACGCCGAAATGAACGCAGCAAAACTGCCATCGACGCGATTTTCGGCGATCAGGCTGCCGTTGATGGAAACCCGACTCGGCGTGGATTCCTGAGAAACCAGGCTAAAACCACGATTGGACATGATGCGCACGCCACGAAGATCCACCTGCGCCGTTCCTTCGCCGCCGGCCGCAACCTCCAGCACGCCACCGGACATGGCATTGCCGGCCGGATCAATGGCGCGATTGAAATAGATGCCTGCACAGAATTCCGGACTGGGGCACGCAGCGGCGCCTTCCGGCGCGCCGTCCAGTGCACTTTGCACGAGCACACTCGTCTCAGCTCCGAGCGCGCTGGCCGGTGCCACCCAGAGTGCACCGCCCGACACATCGGCCAGGTTGTCGAGCAGAAAGCTGTTGCCATACATGTTCAGGCGCGCGCCATCGGCCACGGCAATTCCACCACCTTCGCGCGCCCGATTGCCCTGCACGACCACGCTTTCGCCAGCGACCACCGGATAGAAATCCGCACGGGCACGCACGCCGGAAAGGTACAGTCCGCCGCCGCGCCCCTGCAGTGCCGCGGTGTTGCGGTACAGGGCGCCAATCCCTGCCGGGCCGATGGCCGAGATATCCAGCTCACAGTCGATTGCATGGATGCCGCCGCCATCCAGGCTGCCGGAAAATCCGGCTGTCCCGACGATGTTTTCGCGAACGATGGCGTAGTTGCGCATCTCCAGGCGCGCGTTGTTGCAGGCAATGCCGCCGCCGCGCACGGATGCGACATTGAATGCCACGCTCGAATTGCCGATGAGTTCCAGGCGCAGTCGCGACGGCAGCGTGGCCAGATTCACGTTGGCCAGCCGGATTCCACCACCTTCCGTTGCGCTGTTGCGGACCACAAGGGTGTTGTCCAGGGTGATGCGACTGGTCGCCGTGCCGGCTCCGGTTTCCAACACGAGTCCGCCGGCATAGCCATCACTGATTTCCAGGTTGCGCAGGGTCAGGTCCGCGGTGTCTGCAGCACGTAACACCGGATTGCCGTTCAATTCCGAGGGCCCCGAAACAACGGTCCGTGCCCCAGCGACTGGCGTCGGGCTGGAACAGTCGGAAAACCCGCCGCTGATCGCCAGCGCGCCATGCGCGGCTTCGACGGATACAACGAGTTGCTGCCCGGTAAAGGAGCCTCCGGAAAGGCGGATCTCGTCGGCCACGTTGCTGGAGGCGGCATCGGCGGCATTGATCGCCGCCTGGATCGTCGCATGGGTGCAGCCGGCACCGCTGCCGACCGTGTAAATGTTGGCGAGCGCCGAAGTGGCGTTCAGGGCAACCGCAAGGGCTAGACAAACAGTAAGGTGGCGCATGGCAGGTTCCAGTGGGTGGCTTGAAAGCATCGACGTGCTTTCGCGACATCCACCGACATCCGGCTCGGCGCACAACGCCCAGCCCTGCGTCCCAGGGCAGCGAACCCGCCCGCAAACGCGATACAGTGACCGCCGGAGGACACGGCGTGGAAGAAGCCATCTCGGAGAAATCG